>CBDUYA010000056.1:0-12309 GCA_965371335.1 uncultured bacterium
CCGCGCGGCGGAACTCGGTATCACCAATCGCGATCTCGGGTTCGCGGTGCGGGCACTGGTCAACGGCGCCAAGGCGAGTGACTACCAGTTCGAAGGACGCGAGCTCGATCTGGTGGTCAAGGCCGAGGAAGGTTTCGCCCACCGCACACATCTGCTCGATCAGATGCCGATCGCCGCCCCCAACGGCCAGCTCGTCACCCTCGGTGCGATCGCCGAGGTCGAACGCGCCAACGGCCCGGTCGCGATCCTGCACAGCGAACGGGAGCGCAATATCACGATCCAGGTCACCCCCAAACCGGAAACGCCGCTGCAGGAGGCGATTGACACGATCGACAGTTCGATCCTCGGCCCGATGATCGCGGCCGGCAAGCTCGGCGGGCTCTATCGCGCGCGGCTCAGCGGCACCGCCGACAAGCTCGAGCAGACCGGCCGGGCGATGGGCTGGATCTTCCTGCTGGTGCTGATCATCACCTACCTCCTGATGGCGTCGCTGTTCGAGAGCTTCCTCTACCCGTTCGTCATTATGTTCAGCGTGCCGCTGGCGGCGCTCGGCGGCTTCATCGGTCTGGCGATCATCAACAGCGTCGAAACGCAGCCGCTCGACGTCATCACCATGCTCGGCTTCATCATCCTGGTCGGCACCGTGGTCAACAACGCCATTCTGATCGTGCACCAGTCGCTGAACCACATGCGCAACGAGGGGATGGCGCCGCGCGAGGCGATCCGCGAGGCGACCGTCAGCCGCGTCCGCCCGATCTTCATGACCGTCGGCACCTCGACCTTCGGCATGCTGCCGCTCGTTCTCTTCCCCGGCGCCGGCTCGGAACTCTACCGCGGACTGGGCAGCGTCGTGGTCGGCGGGCTCGTCGTCTCCACCCTGTTCACCCTCTTCCTGGTCCCCGCCGTCTTCAGCCTGACGCTCGACATCCGCACGGCGCTCGCCGAGCGTCTGCGGCGACGATTCCGCACCGAAGAGCCGGCGACCGCCGGCCCCGCGGCCGGCGCCTGAGAAGCTCTCCTCCGTCACCGGGATCCCGGCCTGTCCCGCAGTTCCACGTGCGGCCCGCACCTGCTTCGCGTCTCCCGGCTACGGCGCGAGACCGCCGGCGTCCTTCCTCTAACTTTGGACTTGACTCCCATCTTCGAGCGGATCGAGGAGAGTGTCAGGTTGAAAGTCTTAGCACGGGGGCCAGGCCTGGATCGATGGCGGTCATGAGCTCAAGGAGCTTTGCAAGAGAGGGGGAGGCCTTCCCCTGCTCGTACCTGGCAAAAGAATTGACAGACGTGGAACCAAGGCGCTCTGCCAGTTCCTTTAAAGTCAGGCCATGTTTTTATCTCTGGCGTGCAGACACAGGCGATGAACAGGTGTCGAGACGCAAGGCCCGAGATGCCGGTCGCGGCGCGGCCGTGAAAGCGAGGGCGCCTGACCACAGCATGCCGACCCATCCTGTCACGGCCCTTGCTTGCGCAAGGTCCGCGCCAGACCGGTTCGCACGTTATACTGAACGCTGACCAGTTGAGAGCAAAACTTACGGCCCAACTGTGCCATTTTGGAGGGATCACATGAGCGCCAACCTTACGCTGCACGAGTTGACCGGATCGCCGAACAGTGTGAAGGCCCGGATCGCGTTGGGCTACAAGGGCTTGAAGTACGACTGCAAGGCCGTGGAACTCAGCGATTATCCCGGCAACCGGGATTCGGTCGTCAAGCTGTCGCGGCAACCACGGCTGCCGGTGCTGCAGCACGGCCAGACCGTCATCTTCGATTCCGGGGCGATTCTCCGTTTTACCTGGAAGCGAATTTCCCCGACACCCCGCCGATTTTCGTCAATGACCACGCGGAGTACGGCGAGATCGAGCAATGGGAGCTGTGCGCCCGGACCCAGATCGGTGAGCCGATCGGCATGATCTTCGGACAGGCCTTCGCGCGCGAACCCGACGCCCAGGTCATCGCCAGGGCCAACCAACTGCTGGTCGACCGGACTGGCGCCCTCGAAGACAAACTGAGCACCGGCGAGTTCCTGGTCGGCGATCATCTCACGGCCGCCGACATCGCCTGCGCGGCGCCACTCTATCTGGCCGACCTGACCGAAGAGAACGCTCAGGCACATCCCGTGGCCGGGTTCTTCCGTTTTCACCTGAAGCTCGGCCAGGGTCGTGAGAAGACTCGATCGGGGATGCGACGCGTGGTGGCCTACGATCCGATCGTGGGCCGTCCTGTTGACTCGCGTTAACACTTGTAGTACATTGTATCACATGAGAAACGCCATCACGGTGCGACTGGACCCCGCTCTCGAGAAGCTTCTCGACCGTTTGTGCCGGATGACCGGCCGAAGCCGGAGTGATTTGGTTCGGGAGGCCTTGCGCCGGCAGCTCAGCCTGTTACGGTTCGAGCAGCTTCGCCGAAAAGTGCTGCCGTTTGCTGAGGCCCGAGGGTACCTGACAGATGAGGATGTGGCCCGGAATGTGTCGTGAGGGTTTTTCTGGACACGAATGTCCTGGTCAGCGCCTTTGCGACACGTGGCCTGTCAGCGGACGTTTTTCGGCACATACTGACGGAACACACCCTCATTACGGGTGAGGTCGTACTGCGCGAATTGCGACGCGCGCTTCGCCAGAAGCTGAAACTACCTGCCTCGATCGTTGATTCCATTGAGCAGTTATTGCGCGAGCATGAGGTGGTGCCGAAGCCAAAGGCGGCGGCGGATGTGGCCATCCGTGATCCAGACGACAAGTGGATATTAGCCTCGGCATTGGAAGCCAGGGCGGATGTGCTCGTGACCGGCGACCGCGACCTGCTTGAACTCCGCCAGCGCCTGCCGCTTCGGATACTCGACCCACGTGGTTTCTGGAACCTTGTGCGCGAAGAGTAGCCGGGAGCCGCGAGACAGGTACGGGCCGCGGCCCTGCCGGTTTTTGGGGTGGCGGTGAAATCGAACGGAACCATCGGAGGCGGTGTGGCGTATTGGAAGGGTGTCACGCCTTTTAGGGAGGATAACCATGCGCCGTCGTTCGATCCTGCTGAGCGTTCTAATCGTTGGGCTTCTGGCCGCCGCGCCCCTGTTCGCCGCGGAGACCACCCGGACCCTGCGCGTCGAGCTGTCCGATCCCTCCGCGCCGTTTGCGGTCGAGAATCTGGCGGGCCGGATGACGGTGGTCGCCGGCTCCGGCCGCTCCGTCGTAGCGATCGCCACGGTGCATGCCGAGAGCGCGGAGCTCGCCGACTCGGTCACCTTCGAGGAGGTCGAGGGGAAGAACGGCCGTCCGACCCTGCGGGTGCGCTATCCGCTTGATGAATACGGCCGTATCAAGTATGCGGACACCGGGCACGGCAACGGCTTCCTCGGCCTGTTCGGCGGCAACAGCAACACCTCGACCCGTTACGACGGCTACAAGGTGAAGGTGAGCAGCGGCAGCGGGGTCGAGGTCTGGGCCGACGTCGAGGTGCAGGTGCCGTCGAGCGGCATCGAGGCGTCGTTCAAAAACGTCGTCGGGCGGCTGACCGCCGGCGACCTCGACGGTACGCTGTCGTTCGATACCGGCAGCGGGGACATCGATCTCGATCGAATGTCCGGGATCATCAGCGCAGATGCCGGATCGGGTGACGTCCACGCGAATGACTGTCGCGGCTCGATCGACTGCGATACCGGCAGCGGCGACTGCGAGATCCGTGATTTCGACGGCGACAGGATCGACGGCGACGTCGGCTCGGGCGAGATCATCATCCGCTCGGGCACCGCCCTCGAGATCGACGTCGACACCGGCTCGGGCGACATCATCGTCGAGGGAGTGGAGGTGGAGAAGTTCACCGCCGACACCGGCTCGGGCGACATCCTGCTCGAGACCGACAGTCCCCGGCTCACCCGCATCGATGCCGATACCGGCAGCGGTGACGTCACGTTGCGGCTCGGCGCCAGCGCCTCCTTCGTGGCCCACGCCGACCAGGGCTCGGGGGACATCGTCTGCCGCTACTCCGACGCGAACGCCATCGTGCAGCGGCGCGAGGTGGTCGGCTACCGCCGGGGCGGCGAGCAGATCAAGATCGACGTCGACACCGGCAGCGGCGATCTCGTCATCGAGCAATAGGACGCGACATTCAGGGGATCGGCGACGCGGCGGTCCGCGGCGTCAGAGAGCACGGCAGCGGGCTCAGGCGCGCGCCTGCAGCAGCATGCGGGCGCGCGCCGCCGTCGCCGGCTCGACATCGGGCCGCAGGGTAATCCGCCCTTCGGCCTGGCGCGATCCGACCGGCACTCCGTTCTCCAGCACCACACGATGGCCGGAAACCGCCGGAATCCGCGGTCCCGGGACGACGATCCCGGCGAGGTTGAGAGGATCGCAGGCCGAGACGATCAGGAAGCCGGAGCCGGATGCTTCGTTACGGCGCTCCTCCCGGAGCGCCTCGACCGCCTCCGCCAGGGCGAACTGCTCGCCGCTGAACCCCGCCACGAACCGGCCTCCCCGGACCTCGCCGCGCGCTTCGGCCCGGCGCAGGACGTTGAGAAGATCACGCCAGGGTGGCGCCGCTTCGCGGGCCAGCAGATCCCGGAACAGAACACCGTAGCGGCGCAGGAGCTGTGCCGCGTGCGCCTGCAGCGCCTTATCCCGGTCGAGGGGGGGAGGATCGAGGCGCCAGTAGCGGCCCTCAATGGCAAGCAGGCGACCACTCCGCCGGGCGAATCGACCTGCTGGCGGGCGACGTCGCCGCCTCCCGTCGCCGGCCACCAGGCGGCGCACCGGTCCGGGGGCGTCGCAGGTGGCGAGACCGGCCACGACCAGCTCGCCGAGCGCCTCGTCGGTCTCGGCCGGCAGCAGCCGGCATGCCGTCGCGATTTCCGCTGCATAGCAGGCGCCGCGCCGCTCGAGGTGCTCCAGAACGGCGCCGGCCCGCGATGAGACGCGCGGCGCACCGCCTCCGCGCTCGACCAGCCAGGGGAGGTCGTCGCGCCGCCCCATGGTGATCGTCGTGGCACGGGTGAGCGGCCCGCGCCGCCCGGCCGGTCCCTCCGCGGCGCCGACGGAGAAACGTCCCCAGACCACCTCCCCCGCCAGGCAGAGCCGGTCGAGATCGGCCGGGTCATAGCTCTCCATTCGGGCCGCGAGCAGCGACCGCTCCCAGCTCTCTGCCGGGGCCTCGAACCCCTGCAGCATTTCGATCAGCTCGAGCAGGCCGTGTGCCCCGGCCCGGCGTGTTCCCGGTGCGACATGCTGCCAGGCGACGAGAAAACGGAGAAAGAGAGCGGGGCTGACCGGTTCGATCTCACGCCTCAGGGTCGCGATCGTGGCCCGGTGGATGCGGGCGAGGATGCGCCGATCGCACCACTCCTCCCCTTCCCCGCCGGTGAACGATCCGCGCAGCAGCGCCCCCTCGTTCTCCAGCGCGGCGACCGCGGCCTCGACGGCGGTGGAGCCAAAGTCGAGATCGGCCGCCAGCGTGGCGGCGCAAAACGGACCCGAGACTTCGGCCCAGCCGCGCACCACGGCGAGCACCGCCCCGGCCGCTCCGTCGATGGCGGCGGCCGCCAGCGCCGCCCGCTCCACCGCGACCCGGAAGCGGCCGAGGGTTGCGACTCTGCGGTCGGCCGCCAGCCGGGCGATCCACACCACCGCGTCCGCGCCGAAGCGCCGTTCGAGCAGGGAGGCCGGGACCAGCACCAGACCGAGCAGGGCATCGTGCAGCTCGTCCGCATCGCGCGGCGCCGGCCACGCATCAGCGCTGACGGTCCTGATGGCTTCGGGGTCGAGACGTCCGAGATCGCGCGCGTCGTCCGGCAGCGCCCGCCGCAGGGCAACCGCGCGCGCCCGCCGCTCCTCCAGCGGCGCATCGTCCAGAAATGCGTACGGCATCGCGTTGAGGATCTGGTGGGCGAAGACCGAAGGCTGCGGTGTGTCGCGCGCGTGCAGCTCGAGCGCGCCGCTCTCCATGTCGGCCAGCAGATGGCGCAGGCCGTCGGCATCGAGCGCTTCCCGCAGGCAGTCGCGCAGCGTCTCAAACACCAGCGGATGATCCGGGATGTCGATATCGCCCGGCGGCGCGTTGTCCTGACAGGCCGCCTGCGCCGGGAAGATCGCCGCCAGGAGATCGTCGGAGCGCATGCGGAGCAGCGGTGCCGGGACGCGCCGCCCCCCCTGGTGGCGGGGGATGGTCAGGGCGCGCGTCACCGTCCAGCGCCACCGGGTAGCGAAGATCGGCGACGGCAGGACCGCCTGCGTCAGGACCGGCTCGACGTTGCGCGATTTGAGGAAGCGGAACACGTCGGCCAGCGGAAAGGAATGCTGCGGACCGAGCGACAGATTGATGCCGTCGTCGGTCGCCGCCGCCTGCAGTTCGAAATCGAACGTCCGGCAGAACCGCTTGCGCAGCGCCAGGCCCCAGGCGCGGTTGATACGGGCGCCGAACGGCGCGTGGATGACGAGCTGCATACCGCCCGACTCGTCGAAGAAACGCTCCGCGACGATGCGCCGCGAGGTCGGGACGACCCCCAGCACCTTCTTTCCTTCCACCACGTAGGCGACGATCGGATCGGCCGCCGCCGCGGGCAGCCCGAGATCGTCGCGCAGGAAACGCCGCGCCTCGCTGTCCTTGCCGTCCTCGCTGTCCTTACCGCCTTTGCCGTCCATTCCCAGCCGTCGATCGACGTCGTCGCGCAGCTCCCCCACCGCCGCCGACAGCTCCGCCGTGCGCGCCGGCGCCTCGCCGAGCCAGAAGGGAATGGTCGGCGCCGCCCCTTGCGCATCGAGCACGCGGACCCGGCCGCGCTCCACTCGCCGGATGCGCCACGAGGCGTTGCCGAGCAGGAAGACATCCCCCGCCATGCTCTCGACGGCGAAGTCCTCGTTGACGCGGCCGACGAAGATCTCCTCCGGCTCCTTGATGACGTCGTAGTCGGCATTGTCGGGAATGGCGCCACCGCCGGTGAGGGCGGTGAGGCGGGCGCCGCGGCGGCCGCGCACGCGGCTGTTGACCCCGTCACGATGCAGCAGGGCGCTGCGGCGGCCGCGCGACGTCGCCACCCCCTCCGACAGCATGGCGATCACCTGGTCGAAGCGCTCCCGCGGCAGATCACGGTACGGCCAGGCGCGGGTCATGACGGCGAACAGGTCGTTCTCGTCCCAATCCTCGCAGGCCGCCGCCGCGACCACCTGCTGCGCCAGGATATCGAGCGGCCACTCGGGCAGCCGCAGCCGATCCAGCTCGCCGCGGTCGATCAGACGGAGGAGAGCGGCGCACTCCACCAGCTCGTCCCGGGTCAGCGGGAACAGCCTCCCTTTCGGCGTCCGGCCGATGGCATGTCCCGATCGACCGGCCCTCTGCAGGAAGAGCGACACCGACCGGGGCGATCCGATCTGACAGACCAGATCGACCGAACCGATGTCGATGCCGAGCTCGAGCGAGGCGGTGGCGACGCAGACCTGCGCCGCGCCGTTCTTCAAGCTCTCTTCAGCCCGCAGGCGGGTGGCGCGGGAGAGGCTGCCGTGATGGGCGACCACTGTCCCCTCCCCCAGCGGCCCGCTCGACAATCGGTGGGCCACCCGCTCCACCAGGCGGCGCGTATTGACGAACACCAGCGTCGTGCGGTGCGCCTTCGCGAGAGCGGCGATGCGGCCGATCACCTCATCCCACAATTCGTGCGTGGCGATCGGGCCGAGCTCGTCGCGCGGCAACTCCAGCGCCAGATCGAGATCGCGCCGGTGTCCCTCATCGATGATCTCGCAATCCGGCCGGCCGCCGGCGTCCACCGCAGCGCGCCCGACCAGCAGCCGCGCCACCTCGTCGATCGGGCTGACGGTGGCCGACAGACCGATGCGGACCAGCAGCCGATCGCACAGCGCCTGCAGCCGCTCCAGGCTGAGCGCCAGGTGGGCGCCTCTCTTGTCGCCGGCGACGGCGTGAATCTCGTCGACGATAATCGTTCCGGTCGCCCGCAGCCCGCGGCGGCCACTCTCCGACGTCAGCAGGATGAACAGCGACTCCGGCGTGGTGATCCAGATATGCGGGGGCCGGCGGGCCATCGCCTGGCGCTCGGCGGCAGGGGTGTCGCCGGTGCGGGTGGCGACACGGATGTCCGGAAGGTCGATCCCTTCCGCCACGGCGAGGGCGGCAATCTCGCGCAGCGGTTCCTGCAGGTTCTTGTGAACGTCGTTGGAGAGCGCCTTGAGCGGCGACACGTAAACGATGCGCGGGGCCTCGTCGAGCCGCCCCGCCAGGCCGTCCCGGATCAGGCGATCGATGCAGACCAGAAACGCCGCCAGGGTCTTTCCCGACCCGGTCGGCGCCGTCAGCAGGGCGCTCCGCCCCGAGGCGATCGCCTCCCAGCCGCGCGCCTGCACCGCCGTCGGACCGGCGAAGCGATGGCGGAACCAGCGCGCCACCAGCGGGTGAAATGATTCGATCGTCATGGGGGGAGCGATCGTACCATCCCCCCGGCGCAATGGCCTCAGAACTTCGCGTTGATGTCGAGCCGCACGCGCCACTGGTGCTGCTCGCTGCCGGCCGTGGGGCCGGGGGGGGGCCGGTTTCGCCGGGAGACCAATCCCCAGAGATGGAGTTCCAGGTTGTTGAAGGCCTGATAGCGGAGGCCGAGCAGGTGGCTGCGATGGTTGGTCGCGAACAGGAAGTCGTCCTGGGCCACGGGGGAGAAGACCGCCTCCTGCTCGATCACCGGCCGCTGGTAGTACACGAGCCAGTTCCGGGCCTTTTCGGTCCGGCCCAGGGACACTCCCGCAACCCAGCCCCGGTCCACCCCGTCGGGCGCCTCCATGTTGCGGATGTACTCACCGCTCACAGTGAGGGGGAACCGCCAGGTGTCGAACGCGAGCGTGACGATCGGATGCAGAATGTCGAACCGGGAAAGGAACTGATCCGGAATCCCGTCCATATCGAGATCCACGACGGCGTTGCCGGCGTTGTCCTCCAGGATGGCGGGCGACCCGTCGGGGGTGGTGTCGGTGTAGTGGTAGTATCCCACGGCCCACGCCGAGCTCATGCGCTTACCGAGCCTGGTGCGGAGTGCCAGTTGAGCCACGAACGCTGTCGCCTCGCTGGCCTGAGATTGTTCTTCGAGGACGTACTCTCCCAGCGTCAGATCGATCCTCCCGAGCGCCCCGGCATTCCTCAAGCTGAAACCGGCGGCGATCCCCTCCGGCTGAATGTCCGCGTCCCAGACCAGCTCACCGTAGATCGGATCTGAATAGAAAGGGTGGGCGAACTTGCCCCCCGTGAACCATAGGCCATCGGCCCATAATGGCCGGTAGGTCAGAAAGGCCCGGTCGAGACTCAGCTCGAAAGAAGCGAAACCGTCACCCAGGGTCTGATGGCTCGATTTCGGATCATCCGCATCTCCCGTGACCACGCGTGCGCCCAGAAGCACCTCCTCGGAGATGCCGAGGTTGAAGCCGAGGCGAAACCTCACGCGCTGCCGGTCCCGGTCGGGCCGGTCCTCGAGCCGAAAGTCGCTCTCGTGACGCAGCCGCAGATCCCCGAACAGCCGCATCCGGTCGAGTGCCCTCTGCACAGACGATGGTTCGCCAGGCCGGGCGTCGTCCTGCGCCAGCACGGGAGGCGGGTGGATCAGGATGAGGGCCAGGAGGATCAAGCTCCATCCCCCGGCCGCGCGAAGGAAAGCGAAATAGCTCCGCCTTCTCACTTGCGTCTCTGCGGAAGGAGATCTTCGACATAGACCTTGGTGACCTCTCCGGCCTTGACCGTGACGAAGAACTCAACGGCCTTTTGCCGGCGTGACTCAGCGCGGATCAGGAACGTGCCCGGTGACAGATGAACGGCCGTCGGCCGCTCGTCGTTCTCCCCCCGGTGGTTGGTGACGCGCCGGATGACCTTCCCCTCGCGCGTCAGGATTCTGTAGGAAAGATGGGGATAGTAGTAGATGCCCCCGTCCAGAACCGGATAGGTCTCCGTATAGATGAGCAGTGTGCCGGTTTCGGGTCGCGCCGGCTTGCCCCGGACCGATCCGACGACACGGAATCCGACGAACCGGCGCATGACCACGCGCTGGCCCTCTTCGCCTTGAGCCCAGGAGGCGAAATCGCGGGCCGCCTTGTTGCTCTCACGCCACAGCAGGTACAGCGGCCGGGCGAGCGGATAGTCGAAGTTTGTCGTGCTGGGAACCTGGCCATCAATGGCGATTGGACGCACCCCCGGAGATGAGTCCAGGAACGAGAAGCTGATCTGGCCTATCCCCCCTTCCGTGGCGGCGATCACCTCCGGCATCTTCTGGTCGGGCTCGACCGAGTCGCACCCGGCGTAGTCGGTGTCACCGAGAACCATCGACCTGAAGACCTCCCGGGTTGCCGAGCCGGTCCCGACGATTTTCGGTCGCACCGGCAGGTCGGGTCCTCCGACGTCGCGCCAGTTCCGAATCTTCCCCGTGAAGATGCCCTTGAGGTCGTCGAGCGTCAGATTAGTCACCGGGATCCTCGCATCGACGATGACCGCGATCGCGTCCCGGCCGATGAGGGTCGCCACGATCCCGGCGCGCAGGGTTTCCGGTTGCGGCGTCCTGGCAATGCCGGCCAGGTCGGTGGATGCCTCCAGAATGGCTTGCTCCCCGCCGGCGCTCTCCGGGGCGGTGTCGAGGGTGAATCGCGCCTTGCGGTAAACCGGTTCGGCATCACGCACGAAGATCCCGACCGTCGAGGAACCGACGTAGCGGATGACGGTGCGATCGTCCTTTCGAGCCATCGCCAGGGGCTGGCCGAGCGCGAGCAGCAACCACAACGGGTGTATGAGAAAGCGCATCGGCGTGCTCCTCTACCGTTCCGATCCGCCGGCGCTGCCCGCATCTCTCAGCGACCGGACACCCAGAAACTTCCGCATCACCACCTTCTGGCCCTCCTCGGACTGCGCCCACGAGACGAAGGCCGCCACGCTGCTTCGTCCCGGCCACCAGAGAAGATACAGGGGCCTCGTGATCGGATAGGTCGAGTTCTCGGTGCGGGGTTCTTCCCCTTCGACCGGAACGGGACGCGCCCGGCCGCATTCACCCAGAAAGGAGAAGCTGATCTGACCGACCGCCCCCGGATCGTTTGCCACGCGCTCGATCACCTCGGTCGCCGGCTCCACAGTCTCGCAATCGACGTAATCGGCCGCACCGAGGACAGCCGACCGGAACACCTGGCGCGTCGCCGACTCCGGGGCGACGATGATGGGATGAACGTCGAGGTCCGCCCCGCCGATCTCCTTCCAGTTCCGGATCCCGCCGGTGAAAAGGCCCCGCAGCTGCTCCAGAGACAGCCCCGCAACGGGATTACCGGGATGAACGATGACGGCGATGGCGTCCCGGCCGATCAGGGTCGCAACGACGCCTTTGGCGAGCGTTTCAGGCCTTGGTGGAGCGGCTATACCGGCGAAATCGGCAATTCCCTCAACGATCGCCCGCTCTCCCCCGACACTCTCAGGCTCGGTGTCGATCAGGAAGCGCGCCCGGCCGTAGGCGGCCTCCGCGTCCTGGATGAAGTTGCCCACGGTCGAGGAGCCGATGTAGCGAAGCGTCGAGAGATCCTCGTCTCCCCGAGCGGGAGCTGCGGCGATGAACAGGGACGCCTCCAGCAGGGTGATGCAAACGGCTCGGGTGATTGTCATTCTTCCCCCTTCGATTCGTTATGACTTCTGTCTCGCCCTCTTCTCACGGTCTCGACTCTGGACGCAGCCGCGCAGCGCCAGCTCAACCACGCTGCGGGTCACCACCGGCGCCTTCGAGCGTCGCGCCTCCTCCTCCACGGCCGCCCGGGCCTCGGCCCGGAGGGTCGCCGGCACCTGCGCGAGACGCGTCTCCGCATCGGGCAGCCATGGTCGTCCCCGCGCCGGCGTGGCGTCGATGAAGCGGCGGAACTTGTCAAGGATCTCGCGGTTCGGCGCGCTGCGCTTGCGCAGCAGGTCCTCGATCTGATCGAGGACGAGAAGCTTGTGCTCCTTGTGCGCCATGCGCCGCCGGGCCTCGGCGAAGGCCTCGGGCCGGACCTCGTCGAGACCGAAGCGCTTGACGATCTGAGCGACGCGCATCATCGACTCGTCCCGGATCTCGCTGAGAAAAGCGGAGCTGATCTCCGCGACGCCCCGCTCCCCGGCGCGGAGCTCGGTGAGCTTGCGGACCCCCACGCGGACGAAGTCCGGGGCCTTTTCCACCCGCGCGAGCGCCTCGGGCGACCAGGTCGTTCCCTGCCGGCGCTCATCAGGACCTCTGGCGGTCGCGCTTCCGCTCACATCAGGTTCTCTGGTGGTGACGCTTTCGATCACATCAGGTTCCCTGGCGGCCGCCCTGCCGAACATGGCCGGGATCGTGCCGGCGAAGG
>CBDUYA010000057.1:0-12039 GCA_965371335.1 uncultured bacterium
GGTCGGGCCGCCCGACGACATCATCAGGGACATCATGGCCAAGACCCATCGCGGCATCATCACCTGGGTCTACCGCCGCCCGCCGTTTCCCGATCTGCCGCCCAACACGGTCATCGCTTTTGCGGCCGACCCCTCCGGCGATTTCTATCTCAGCACCAGTCCGACCCTCGACTCGGACGTGGCGCGCGGCCTGAAGTTCTCCCGCGTCAAGCGGACCGCCGAGGATCGCATCCTGGTAGAAGGATTCGCCGACCCGATACTGCTCGCCCAGGGAGTCTCGCTCGGCCAGACCCATCTGGAGACGTCGCTCATCTACGGCCGCATGTTGCAGTTGCCGCCTCACGAGGAAGAGTTGTTCCAGGCGTTCGTGCAGACGCGTGAGTCGTACGGCGCCATCCCGGTCGAATCACGGGTCGACTGCTATAAGTCGAGCGACGGAAACACCTACGCCACCATCACCGTCGGCATCAAGAGCAGCTCGGTGCAGTACCGCCAGGATGGAGACCGGGAGGTTCCGGACGTCGGGGTGTTCGGCAAGATGGTGAGCCGCACCGACCCGGAGCTGGTCTACCCGCTGGCGGGCGACAGCAACTTCACCCCGAGCCGGGAAAACGCCGACGCCGGACCGGCCGACCTCCTGCTGTTCCAGGCGACCGGCGGCTTCAAGCCGGGCACCTACGAGATCATCCTCGGGGTGGAGGACCGGGTCAGCCGCAAGATCGCCGCCCACCGGAACAACGTCTCGATTCCCGATCTCACCGCCGAGGGGCTGCGGCTCTCTTCCGTCACGCTCGCCGCCATCATGGAGCCGTCCGATTACCTGGTCAAGGAGGCAAAGCCGTTCCGGATCGGCAAATTCCGGCTGGTGCCGCGCCCCGGCAACACCTTCGAGGTCGACGAGGAGCTGAACATCTACTTCCAGATCTACAACCCGACGGTCGATGAGGCGACCGGCACGCCGCTGCTCGACGTCCGCTATGTCTTCAAGGCGCTGCAGGCGGGCGAGCCGGATCAGGCGATGGGGGCGTACGAGATCAAGGACACCAGGGCGCAGGTGCAGGGCTACGCCGTGCCGCTGAAGGACTGGCCGCCCGGCTACTACCGGGTGGTGGTCTCGGTGCTCGACAAGATCTCCGGGGTGGCCATCGCCTCGGACGAGATCCCGTTCAACATCACCGAGTAGTGTCGCCGGGCGCGTCGAGGAAGCTCTTCCCCTCGCCGGCCGCCAGGAATCGCATCAGCGCGCGCAGCGCCGCGCCGCGATGCGAGACCCCGTGCTTGCGCTCCGCCGCCACCTCGGCGAAGGTGGCGCCGAACTCCGGATAGAAGAAGAGCGGGTCGTAGCCGAAGCCGCCGCTGCCGCGCATCTCCGTCGTGATCCGCCCCTCGCAGGTGCCGTGAAAGGCGCGGGCTTCGCCGCCGGGCCGCGCGATGACGGCGACGGCAACGTAGCGCGCCCCGCGCCGCGCCTCCGGCACGCCGTCGAGCTCGCTCAGCATCAGACGGCAGCGGCCGGCGTCGTCCAGTCCGGCGCCGCCGTAGCGGGCCGACAGGATGCCGGGCCGTCCCCCCAGGGCGTCGACCTCGATGCCGGAATCATCGGCCACGGTCACCAGACTGGAGAGCGCGGCGTAGTGACGCGCCTTGCCGACGGCGTTCTCCTCGTAGGTCGATCCGGTCTCTTCGTATTCGCCCTCGATGCCGAGCGATGCCAGGCCGATGGTGGCGCAGCCGGGCGCAGCGATCAGCTCGGCCAGCTCGCGCGTCTTGCCGGGATTGAACGAGGCGACCAGCAGCCGCCGTGGCCCGGCATCCGGGGTGCGGGTCGTTCTCCCGCCGGACGAAGCGCTCAAGGACGGGGCAGGAGGGACGGAAGGACCTCGTTCAGGACCCGCCGCTGCTGTTCGAACAGGTGATCGGTGCCGAGCGCCGCCAGGTCGAGCATCGCCTGCATCTCCTCCTGGCTGAACGGCGTCTTCTCGGCCGTCCCCTGCAGCTCGACGAAGCGCCCGGCATCGGTGCGGACGATGTTCATGTCGACGCCGGCCTGCGAGTCCTCGACGTAGTCGAGATCGAGACAGGCGGTGCCGTCGAGCATGCCGACGGAGGTCGCCGCGACCATACCGCGCAGCGGCGACCCGCGCAGCAGGCTCCGCTTGCGCAGGAGGCCGAGGGCGAGGGTCATGGCGACGAAGGCGCCGGTGACGGAGGCGGTGCGGGTGCCACCGTCGGCCTGGATCACGTCGCAGTCGATCCAGATGGTGCGTGAGCCGAGCGCCTTGAGATCGGTGACGGTCCGCAGCGAGCGGCCGATGAGGCGCTGGATCTCCTGCGTGCGTCCCGAGGGCTTGCCGCGCGTCGCCTCACGTTGCGTCCGCTGGTTGGTGGCGCGCGGCAGCATGCCGTACTCGCCGGTCACCCAGCCCTGGTTCGAGTCGCGCAGGAACGGCGGCACGCGGTCCTCGACACTGGCGGTGCAGATCACCTTCGTCTGGCCGATCTGGATGAGCGCCGAGCCTTCGGCGTGGATGTTGATGCCGGTAGTGATCTCCACCGGCCGCATGTCGCGTGGCTCTCTTCCATCGAGGCGTTTCATGGTCACTCCGCGAGATCGACGAGCTCCAGTCGCTCGATACGCCGACCCAGAAAGCGCGACCCGACTTCGCGGAAGCGCTCCGAGGAATCGGTCACGAAAAAATGGTCGCCTGTCCCCCGATCCGCCCCGCCGGACGGGAGCTGCCCCGTCTCGATCAATCGGGCCCGCACCGCCGCCGCCGCCGCCCCGGCCGAATCGACCAGCGTCACAGCGGGGCCGATCGCCTCGCCGATGACCTTGCTGAGCAGGGGGTAGTGGGTGCAGCCGAGCACCAGCGTATCAACGCCATCCCCGCCGAGCTCTTCCAGATAGGCCCGGGCGACCTGCCGGGCAACATCATTATCCACCCATCCTTCCTCCGCAAGGGGCACAAAAAGCGGACAGACACGCGACACCACGCGCGCGCCGGGGAGCCGGGCCTGCAGGGCGCGGGTGTAGGCGCCGCTCTTGATGGTCGCCGCCGTCCCGATGACGCCGATGCAGCGCGTGCGGGTGGCCCGGGCGGCGGCCTCGGCGCCCGGCTCGATCACCCCGACGACCGGCACCTCGACGGCGCGCTGCAACGCCTCGATGGCAACCGCCGACATCGTGTTGCACGCCACCACCAGCGCCCGGGCGCCGTGGCGCAACAGGAAATGGGCCCCCTCGAGGGCGTAGCGCACGACGGTGTCGTCCGACTTGGTGCCGTACGGGACGCGCGCGGTGTCCCCCAGGTAGATGAACGGCCCGGCTTCGGGGACGGCCTCGCGCAGGGCGTGCAGAACGGTCAGCCCGCCGATGCCGGAATCGAAAACGCCGATGCGCCCCGCGGCCTGGGTGACGCTACGGCTCACCCGTCGTTCCCGTGGACGATCGACAGATCCTGAATGAAGTCGCGACGCAGGTCGAGGTGGTTCTTGAGGGTGTCCCGCTCCTCGCCGTCGACGAGGATGTGCACCTGCTTGATTTCGGGGAGGTTGATGGTGATGGAGTTCACGAGGGAGAAGATGGTCGCCAGCTCCCCCGCCGTGCCGCCGATGTGATCCGACACCAGCTCGTGGCTGAGATCGACCCAGGCGGTGCCGTAGCGATCCATGTAGAGGCCGAGAACCCGGGTCTTCTCCGGCATGGTCGGCAACAGGCTCGGGTTCTGCGGGCCGTCGATCAAGCCGACGACGATCTGCTTCGCCTGATCGGTCAGCGAGTTGGTCGCGAAAATCTGGCGTTCTTCCGGCATCAGCAGATCGCTGTTCGGATCCTGGAAGAAGAGGGTGACTGCGCGGCGGTTCTGGTCGGACAGATAGGAGGACGCCGCGGGTTCCTCTTCTCCAGACGGCTGCTCCTCTTCCGCTCCGGCCGGCCCGGCCGGAGCCTCGCCGACCGCGGCCGCCACCGGCGGCTCGTCCGATCCGGCGACCGGCGCCGCCGGGTCGCCTTCCGGCGCTCCTCCGCCGCACGCCGCCAGACCGGCGGCGAGAACGAGGAACAGCAGCGCGGCGCGGGCCGCACGGGGCGACAGGTGCGACATCATGGCGCCTGCGCCCGCAGATATTTGCTCCGGTACTGCCGGATGCTCTCGTACAGCACGGTCGCCAGCTTCTCCTTGAACGCGGGCCGGCGCAGCCGTTGCTCCTCTTCGGCGTTGCTGATGAACCCGACCTCGACCAGCACGCCCGGCATCATCGCTCCCATCAGCACCCGGAACGGCGCCTGCTTGATGCCGCGGTTATTGATGCCGAGGGCATCGTTCAGGTTGTCCTGGATCATCTCCGCCAGGTCGCTCGACTCCTTCAGGAACGCCGACTGGGCCAGCTCCCACAGCACCATCTCGAGCCCCGGCTGTCCCTGCACACCGGCGTCGATCCCCATGGCGTTGTTTTCGATCGCCGCCACCACGCGCGACTCGTCATCGGTCGCCTGATAGGAGAGGAAGTACGTCTCGGCGCCGCGCACCCCGGTGCGGCGCGAGGCGTTGGCATGAATGCTGACGAACAGGTCGGCCCGTTCGTGGTTGGCGATCGCCGTCCGGTCGTCGAGTGACACCGTGGCGTCATCGTCGCGGGTCAGCAGAACATCGACGTCGTAGCCTGTTTCGAGCTGCGCCTTCAGACGGCGGGCGATGTCGAGCGTGACGTTCTTTTCGAGCAGCCCGGTCGGCCCGCGCGCCCCCTGTTCCTCGCCGCCGTGCCCAGGGTCGATCACCACCACGAAGCCGGCGCGGCGCTGCGGAGGAGGCGGCATCTCCTCCTCCAGCTCCTCCGTGAAGCGGTCGCCGCCCTGCTCCGGAATCCGCTCGGCCGGCGGTGCGGCAAACTCTCCTTCCTCATCGAACGGCGCGGCGTCGCCACGCCGCCGCAGATCGAGCACCAGGCGAAACGGTTCGCGCATCTCGAAGGTGGAGTGGCTGGCGAAATCGCGGCCCGTATAGAAGATGATCTCGGAGGTATCCCACCCCCTGGCGAAGCGAATCTTCTCGAGCACATCCCCCTTGAAACGGCGCCGCTTGAACGGCGGGCGGACCTCTTCTTCGTGGAGAAGGACGTGCACCCGGTTGCGCTTCACCTGCACTTCATAATCGGGCCGGCGGGTGAAACCGATGACCACCCGCACCCCGCGATCGTTCTCGATAATGCGGATGGTGTAGTCGAGCTGCCTGGCCTCCTGGGCCCGGGCGATGCCGGCGAGGGCGATCATGGCCAGCGCCGTCGCGAGGCCGGCCAGATACCTGTTTCTCAACAATGCGATGGCTCCCGGCCCGCTCCCGTCCGCTACGGGCCACCCGGAATATAGTCCACGGGGCGGGTCAACTCAAGGACAAGGGCCGGACCGGCCTCCCTCCCCGCCGAAGAGCCGCATCTGGTCCCCCGGAGCGGCCGGCACCCGAAACAGGGTGGTGTCGAGCGGCGCCGGTGCGACGTTCAGACATGACCGCCGGCAGGCGACCTCGAAGCGCCGGCGCAGCATTTCGGCGTGCGGCCCGCCGCCCCGCATGCGGGCCCCGAAGGCTCCGTCGTAGAGGCGTCCCCCACGCGCCTGCCGGATCAGGCTGAGAACGTGCTGCGCCCGGAGTGGATAGTTCGATTCGAGCCACTCGGTGAACAGCTCCTTCAGCTCGTGCGGCAGGCGGAGGAGAATGTAGCCGGCCGACCGGGCGCCCGCCGCAGCGGCCGCAGCCAGGATCGCTTCCAGCTCGGTGTCGTTCAGCCCCGGGATCATCGGCGAGGCGAGGACTCCGACCGGCACCCCCGCCTCCCGCAGGGCCCGGATCGCCGCCAAGCGCTTTTGCGGCGCCGCCGCCCGCGGCTCCATGCGCCGCGCCAGCCGCCGGTCGAGCGTGGTGACCGAGATCATCACCGACACCAGCCGCGCCCGCGCCATCGGCGCCAGCAGGTCGAGATCGCGCAGCACCCCATCCGACTTGGTGACGACGGTGGCCGGGTGCCGGTGCTCGGCCAGCACTGTGAGAATGTCGCGGGTGATGCGCAGGTCGCGCTCCACCGGCTGGTACGGGTCGGTGTTGGAGCCGAGGGCGATCGGCGCGCAGCGGTAGCCGGGCCGCCGCAGCTCGCGCCGCAGCAGACGCGCCGCGTCCGGCTTGGAGAAGAGACGGCTCTCGAAGTCGAGCCCGGGAGAGAGGCCGAGATAAGCGTGGGTCGGGCGGGCGAAGCAGTAGACGCAGCCGTGCTCGCATCCTTTATAGGGATTGATCGACCGGTCGAACGGGATGTCGGGCGAATCGTTGGTGGTGATGATGGTGCGGGTTACCTCGGGAGTCACCGTCGTCGCCAGGCGCGGCGGCGGCTCCTCCTCGAACAGCTCGCCGATGTCGGGCACCACGCGCTGCGTCTCGAAGCGCCCCTCACGGTTGCTGAGAGCGCCCCGCCCGCGGCGCGGCTTTCCCCTCGGATCGTTGCTCATGGCCGTGCGATGAGGCTAGCAAACGGACCCTTGACCGGCAAGCTGAATCGTCGCCTCTTTGACTCCGGGCGGACTTAGGCTATGTTGCGGCCCGGGGAACGCACCGCGCGCTCAGTCGGCCGCCGGCGCCGGCGGCGGGACGATGCGGCGCGGGATCGCTTTGGCATTCCAGTCGATCACCAGCCCCCCGCCGATGCCGCGCGCCACCTTCTCGCCGTACAGTTTCTCCACCAGCCACATGGCGACGTCGTACGACTTCGTCCCGCCGACCGAGGTAAGGGCATGCCCGGCGTCGACGAACGACACGTTGCGCACCATCTCGACGGCGGGGAAGGTCTTCTCGAAGCGGTCCTGGTCAGACGGAAAGGTGGTCGCCTCGATGCCGTCGAGCAGGCCGGCCCGCGCCAGGACGAAGGCGCCGTCACAGAGCGACATGACGTGTCGCGCGCTGCGGCCGGTCTCCCGCACCCAGGCGATCAGCGCCTCGTTTTCGAGATCGCTGTCCATCGAGTGCTCCGCCGACGGCACCACCAGAACGTCAATCGGCGGCGCGGTCAGGAACGAATAGTCGGGGGTCAGCGTCAGCCCTTCGAAGGTGCGCACCGGCCGGCCGTCGGGGGAGACGACGAAGGTCTCCGGCCAGTCATCGGGGGAGTGGAAGCGGATGTGCTGCAGGACGTCGAACGGGGCGATCAGCTCGGAGTTGTAGACCCCATCGACCACCAGGAAGCCGACGCTGCGCGGCCCCGCCTGGGTGTCGGGGCGGATGGCGGCGGTCACCGTCCCGGGGTGCTGCCGGGCGTACTCCTGCGCATGGCGCACGCGGCGCCCGAGCGCCGGATGCGAGTAGAGGAGCTTCTCGATCAGCGGATGGACGTCGAACTCCGCCAGGTCGTACCGGCCGAACTTGATCAACGCCGACGCCGTGGCGGCCGGATCGCCGACCACCTCGAGCGTGAAGCGATCGGCGTCGCGCTCGAATTTCCGGCTGACCAAGCCGATGAGCGGCAGGGCGAGCAGCAGACCAATATTGAGGACCAGCAGCATGACCGGCAGCGAGGCGGGCTCTTCCAGGCCGCGGATCCCGAGGTTCGGCCGGCGGCGGATGATACGCCGGCTGAAGCGGTCGAGAACGAAGAAGAGGACGGCGATCAGCGGAATGCCGGCGGCGATCCCCTTCCACATATGGTTGAGCACGTAGTGCCCCATCTCATGCCCCACCATGGCGCGGATCTCGCGCGGCGCGAAGCGCTTCAGCATGGTGTCGTAGATAACGATGCGCTGCGTGCCGAGAATGCCGGCGACGTAGGCGTTGTTGTGCTCCGACTGGCGACTGGCGTCGACCTGGTAGACCTCGCGCGCCGGAATCCCCTGCGATTGCGCCAGCGCCAGGATGTCGGTGCGCAGCGCCGCGTCCTCCAGCGGCTTGAAGTCGTTGATCAGCGGCGCGATGAACACCGGGAAGACCGCCTGCAGCAGGATGATGAAGACGATGCCGATGACGGCGCCGGCGATCCACCAGCGGCGTCCGAGCCGGCGGATGGCGACGTAGAGGAGAACGACGAACAGCACCTGCACCAGCAGGCCGACGGCGAACAGCCGGCCGCGGTCGACCAGCCAGGCGCCGAGCGACTGGTTCATGAAACCGAATTCCTTCTCGCGCACGAAACCGCGGTAGATCTCCAGGGGGAGACCGGCGAGCCAGGTGACGGTGAGCAGGAACAGAGCGAAGATGGCGACCTGCAGGTTCACCCGGCGGGTGAGCCGCTCTGCCAGGTCCTGCATGTATCCGCCGAGGCCGCTCGCCACGATCAGGAAGAGCACCGCGAGCGACCAGCCGCGGCCGGCGATGAACAGCGCGTAGCCGCCGTGCGAGTACTCTTCGAGGCGGGGCTCGTCGGCGGGGACGCCGCCGAGCGGATCCTCGACCATCTGCGGGCGCGCCGGAGCGGCGGCGATGACGTCCGGGTTGTCCGCCTCCGGCGCCGCGGCGACGGCTCCCGGGGTGTTCGCCTCCCGGGCCACGGCGCTGCCGAACCCGAGGGTGAGCGCCATCAACATCAGCGCGCCTGCTGATACAATGCCTCGCATCGCGACATTCTAGCGCAGACGTGGAGAACATCTCATGAAGATCCTGGTGGTGGGTGGCGGGGCCCGCGAGCACGCCCTGGTCTGGAAGCTGAGCCGCAGCCGGAGGGCGCCGGAGCTGTTCTGCGCGCCCGGAAACGCCGGCATCGGCCGCGCCGCCGAATGCGTTCCGATCGACCCGAAATCGATCAACGAACTGCTCGCCTTCGCCCGGGCCCGGAAGGTCGATCTGACCGTGGTCGGGCCGGAGCTGCCGCTGTCGCTCGGCATCGCCGATGCCTTCCGCGCCCAGGGGCTGCCGATTTTCGGCGCCAGCAAGGCGGCGACGGAGATCGAGTCGAGCAAGGTGTTCTCCAAGGAGTTCATGGCGCGCCACGGCATCCCGACGGCGCCGTTCGCGGTGGCGGCCACCCCCGCCGAGGGGCGCTCCATCCTCGATCGCCGGGGGGCCCGCTTTCCGGTCGTCCTCAAGGCGGACGGCCTGGCGGCCGGCAAGGGGGTGATCCTGGCGGCCGATCGCAACGAGGCGGAGGCCGCCCTCGACGGCATGTTGGTCGAGAAACGGTTCGGAACGGCCGGGGCCCGGGTGGTCATCGAGGACTGCCTGACCGGGCCGGAGGTGTCGTTCTTCGTCCTCACCGACGGCCGCCACACCGTGCCGCTGGAGACCTGCCAGGATTACAAGCGTCTGGGGGACGGGGACGCCGGCCCGAATACCGGCGGTATGGGGGGGTACTCCCCCTCGGTCCACGTCGACCCGGCGCTCGCCGCGACCATCATGGAGAGGGTGATCACCCCGACCGTGCGCGGCATGGAGAAGGAAGGCCGCCTTTATCAGGGTGTTCTCTACGCCGGATTGATGCTGACCCCGGGCGGGCCGCAGGTGCTCGAGTACAACGCCCGCTTCGGCGACCCGGAGGCGGAGCTGCTGCTGGCCCGCCTGGAGACCGATCTGGTCGATTTGATCGTTGGCACAATTGAGGGTCGGCTCTTTGAGGTGCCGCTCGCCTGGCGCGCCCCGGCGGCGACCTGCGTGGTCCTCGCCTCGGGCGGCTATCCCGGCAGGTACGACACGGGCAAGGCGATCCGGGGCCTCGATCAGGCCGACGGCCACGAGGGGGTGGTGGTGTTCCACGCCGCCACCCGGGAGCGGGACGGCCGCCTGGAGTCCTCCGGAGGGCGGGTGCTGGCGGTGACCGCCACCGGCGCCACCCCCGCCGTGGCGACCGGGCGGTGCTACGGCGCGGTCGAATCGATCCGCTTCGACGGCAGGCACTTCCGGACCGACATCGCCGGAGGGGCGGGCGCCACCCCGCCGCGGTGAAAATGCCGCACACGGACGACGGAACCGCTGGCCACGAAAGAGCTTAGAGGGTACTATTCACGGGTTCGCAGGAAAACCTGAGGGGAGGCGTCGCCAGCAACATGAATTCAAATCAACCGGGAAAGATCTTCGAGTTGCTGCAGGTCTATAACCGTTCGCGCGAGAACATCAGCACGCTGATCGGGATGAGCGGGATGGCCGACTATGAGAAGGTCGGCTTCATCGACGTCTGGCAGGAAGAGATGGCGCTTTATTTCGAGCGCCACGGTTACTGTTTTGCATGCAATCGGCTTCTCGATCGCTGCCGCTGCGAGGAGCCGCTCAATCCATCGATCCGCCGCACCGCCTGATCGCCGCCGCCACGGCGCGCGATCCGGCGCGACCGGGCGGAATACCCGGCCAGGCTCCCAGCCCACTCTGCTACAATGCCCCCCTCCGGCACGGCCGGGGCAACCTCAACCGCCGACAACGCCGCCTGCCCGAGGAGGGAGAAGACCGTGTCCCCCCGACCCCCACGCAAGTCGTCGAAATCGCCCGCCCGCCCGGGCGGCCGGCGCCCGGCCACCGCGCCGAGGCCGGCCCCGGGGCCGCTGCCGATCGCCCCGCCGGCGGACGGATCCCACCACAAGGTCTGGATCGCCATGGGGAGCGACAGCGATATGCCGGTGATGGAGGAGGCGGCCAAGGCTCTGAAGGCGTTCGGCATCCCCTACGAGGTGACGATCACCAGCGCCCATCGCACCCCTGACGAGACCGCCCGCCGGGCGCGCGCCCTCGAGGCGGACGGCTTCGGCGTGGCGATCGTCGGCGCCGGGCACGCCGCCCACCTCGCCGGGGTGGTGGCGGCGCACACCTCGCTGCCGGTCATCGGGGTGCCGCTTCCGTCGTCGGCCCTGCAGGGGCTCGATGCCCTGCTGTCGACCGTGCAGATGCCGTCCGGGGTTCCGGTGGCGACCGTGGCGCTCGGCAAGTCGGGCGCCCAGAACGCGGCGATCCTCGCCGCTCAGATCCTGGCGACCGCCTACCCGGCCCTGCGTCAGCGCCTGCACCGTCACAAGGAGCGGATGGCCGAGAAGGTGATCGAGAAGAACCGCACGCTCGCCGGCACCACCCGCGGCTGAACCGTGCCGACCTACCGCATCGTCACCCTCGGCTGCAAGCTGAACCAGGCCGACTCGGGCGCCCTCGAGGCGCGGCTGAGAGCGCTCGGCCTGTCGCGGTTCGCAGCCGGCAGCGGCGCTGCGGAGGAGGGTCACGGCGGAGGGGCGGCGGCGGGCCGGGCCGACGGACGCGGCGCCCCGCCAGACGGCGCCGACCTGGTCATCCTCAATACCTGCACGGTGACCTCCAGCGCCGATCGCGAGGCGCGCCAGATCGCCCGCCGCCTGCGACGCGCCAACCCGCGCGCCACCCTGATCGCCACCGGCTGCTACGCCGAGCGGGATCGGCGCGACCTCGCCGCCCTGGCGGGCGTCGACCACGTGGTCGGAATGCAGGACCAGGCGGCGCGCATCGGCGAGCTGGCGGCCCGTGCCTTCGACATCCCCTTCGACCGCGACGAGCGCATCACCGGAAGCTTCGGCGCCACCAACGCCTGCGATCCGCTCGACCCCGCGGTCGAGCGCACCCGCGCCTATCTGAAGATCCAGGACGGCTGCGATCTGCGCTGCGCCTACTGCATCATCCCGGCGGTGCGCGGCGACAGCCGCAGCCTCGAGCCGGATGAGGTGCTGCGCCGCATCGCGCAGATGAGCGACGCCGGCTACCGGGAGATCGTCTTCACGGGAGTGAACACCGGCGACTACGGCCGGGACCTCGGCTCACCCCTCGGGCTGCACGATCTGCTGGAGCGGGCGCTCGCCCTCCCCGGGCTCGGCCGGCTGCGTCTCAACTCGCTGGAGCCGAAGAGGGTGACGCCGGACATCGTCCGCCTGATGGCGGCGAGCGACGGCCGACTGGCCCGTCATATTCAAATCCCGCTGCAGTCGGGATCCGATGCGGTGCTGGCCCGCATGCGGCGCAACTACCGGACGGCCGACTACGCGCGAGT
The DNA here is from genome assembly GCA_965371335.1 of uncultured bacterium. Taxonomy (GTDB): domain Bacteria; phylum Acidobacteriota; class Polarisedimenticolia; order Gp22-AA2; family Gp22-AA2; genus CBDUYA01. Next base: position 11,956 of record CBDUYA010000057.1, read on the forward strand.
GGTGGAGGGGCTGCGCGCCGCCGCGCCGTCGATCGGCCTGGGGGCCGACGTCATCGTCGGATTCCCGGGCGAGAGCGACCGTGA
>CBDUYA010000058.1:0-12031 GCA_965371335.1 uncultured bacterium
TCAGGAGGGGTCGATTTTCAGCCTCTTGATCTTCTCGTTCAGGGTGGTCGCCTTAAGCCCCAGCAGGACGGCCGCCTTGCGCTGCACCCCGTTGACCCGCCGCAGGCTCGCTTCAATGATCTCCCGCTCGAATTTTTCCATCGTCTCGTAGAAGGAGATGCGCCCCTCCAGCAGGTCCCCGGCCGTCGGTGGAGGCCCGGGGGAGGGCTGCCCCAACCCCTCCGGCAGGAGGTCCTCATCGATCTCGGGCGTCGAGGCGAGCACCACCGCCCTCTCGATGACGTTCTCCAGCTCCCGCACGTTCCCCCGCCAGGGATCGTCCATCAGCCGCCGGGCCGCCTCCGGGGTCACGCCACGGACCTCCTTGTTGTTCTCCTCAGCGTGTTTGGCGATGAAGTGATCGACCAGAATCGGGATGTCCTCGCGGCGCTCCCGCAGAGGGGGGATCCGCAGCGCGATCACGTTGAGCCGGTAGTAGAGGTCCTCGCGAAACTCGCCCCGTTTCACCAGGTCCATCAGGTCGATGTTGGTGGCGGCGATGATACGCACATCGACCTGAACGCTCTGCACCGAGCCGAGCGGGATGAACTCCTTCTCCTGGATCACGCGCAACAGCTTGGCCTGCACGTCCGGTTTCACAGTGCCGATCTCATCGAAGAAAATCGATCCGCCGCTGGCAACATCGAACAGCCCCTTCTTCGTCTGGACCGCCCCGGTAAAGGCCCCCTTGACGTGGCCGAACAGATTACTCTCCAGCAGGTCGGCCGGCATGCTGCCGGAGTTGACCACGACAAAGGCATCGGCCGGGCGGCCCGAGCGCGCGTGGATCGCCCCGGCGACCAGTTCCTTGCCGGTCCCGCTTTCCCCCTGAATGAGCACCGTCGAACGGCTCGGGGCGACCTGATCGATCAGGCGATAGAGGGACTGCATGACGCGGCTCTTTCCCACCAGCCCCTCCAGCCCCACTTCGCGCCGCAGGGCGCGCCTGAGGGAGCGGTTCTCGGTCAGCAACTGGCGGTGTTTCAGGCCGTTGCGAACCGTTTTCAGAACGTCCTCGTTCTTGAACGGCTTGGTCAGGTAGTCGTGCGCTCCCATTCGCATGGCCTGCACGGCGGTTTCCACCGAGGCGTAGGCGGTGATCATGACGACCTGCTGATCGGGGTCGCGCCGGCGGATTTCCTTCAGGGTCTCCAGCCCACCCATGCCGGGAAGCATCAGATCGAGGACGACCAGGTCGAATTCTTCCTTCGCCAGCGCCTCGAGCCCCACCTCGGCATCCTCCACCAGGCGCAGGCGGTGTCCTTCCTGGGTCAGGATGGCGCCCATCACCTCGCGGATGATCGGCTCGTCATCGATCACCAGGATGCGCCCCGCCTTCGCCCCCGCGTCACGTGATCGGTCCCTGGCGACCGCCTGCAGGCTCGCGTACTTCATGCCGAAACATTCCTCCTCTCCACTGCGGCCGCCGGCAGGCTGACGGTGAACCGCGATCCCCGGCCGGGCCGGCTGTCGACCGTGAGGGTTCCGGCATGTTCCTTGATGATGCCGTAGGTGAGCGACAGCCCCAGCCCCGTCCCCTTGCCGCGCGGCTTGGTGGTGAAGAAGGGATCGTAGATTTTTTCCAGGTGCTCGCGCGGGATTCCGACACCGGTGTCGGAAACCTCGATATGGACCCGCCCCGAGCGGGCACCGGCCTCGATGGTGAGCTCCCCTCCCTCCGGCATGGCATCGACCGCGTTGAGCAGCAGGTTCATCAGCACCTGCTGGATCCGTCCCCGGTTGCCCGGCACGCCGGGCAGAGGACTGTTGATCCGCTGCTGCAGCCTGATCGGGCGGCCGCGCAGATGCGGCTCGAACAACTGCAGCGTCTCCACCACCAGCCGGTCGAGATCGAACTGCTGGTGGTCCCCGTCCCGCTGGCGCGAAAAGTTCAGCAGGCTCGAGGCGATGCCAGAAGCCCGGAATGCCTGCTGCTCGATCTTGTGTAGCGTTTTGTACTCGGGATCGTCCGGATCTCTCCGTTTCATCAGGAGCTGCGCGTAGGACGCGATGCCGGTCAGCGGCGTATTGACCTCGTGCGCGATACCGGAAGCGAGCAGACCGATCGAGGCGAGGTGCTCGCGACGCTGCAGCTCCTCCTCCCGGCGCACCTGCTCGGTCACGTCGTCGATCGTGATAACCCGACCGCGTGCGCCGCCGTCCGGCCCGCGCAGCGCGGACTTGGTGAGATTGACCACCAGGGATCGTCCATCCCGGGTCTGCAGCGAAGAGCGCCAGGCGCGGCTCCCCTCCAGCGACGGCTCCCCGATCGCGGCCTCTCCGGTCGCGGCCTCGCTTCCGGCGAAACAGCCTGCAGGCAGGACATCATCGAGAGGACGGCCGAGGAGATCATCACGCCCCGCCCCGTACAGCGTCTCGAAGGCGCGGTTCACCCCCAGGATCTGCTGCTTCATGTCGATCACCAGGATGCCGGCCCGGCTCGACTCGAGAATACTTTCGTTGAACTCCTTCAGCGCCTCCACCTCCTTCACCTTCTCGGCCACGGCGCTGTAGAGGCGGGCACCGGCGAAGGCGACGGCCGCGTGGCGGCAGAATGAGACGAGCAGATTCAGGTCCTCGGAGGTCAGCGGCTGACCGCAGTGCGTCTGCCCGACGCCCAGGACCGCCACGATCTCCCCCTCCACGGTGAGCGGCAGGAGGTATTCGAACCCGTGCCGGTCGACCAGCGATGTCCCGCCCTCGATCCGCCTGACTTCGGGGTGGTCGAGGAGCGGCAGGTAGTCGACCGTGGTCAGACGCTGCACGATCGGATCGTCGAGCCGCAGTGCCGGACCATCGGGATCGCCGCGCAGCTCGGAATCGGCGGGGTCGCGCACGAAGACCTGGACCGACTGCAGGCCGAAGGTGCGCTCGACGCGGCCGGTGAACTTCCTGACCAGCGTCGGCAGGCTCAGCTCGCGGTTCAGCGCTTCGCCAAATTCGGTGAGGGTCCGGCGGTAGTCGTAGCGCTCGCGGTAGAAGAACTGATCGACCGCCGATTTCAGGTGCCGGTGCAGCCGCGGGTAGAAGATCGCCATGAGGAATGTCGCTAGTATGAGAGCGAGGTTCAACCCCCGGACCTTGCTGCCGCCCGCCGCCCGATCCATCAGCGCGTAGCAGGCGGCGTAGGTCGCGGCCGCCGTCAGCAGCATACCGACGGCGACCGTTCCGCGTTTCAGGAAGATGTCGAGATCGAGCAGCCGGTAGTGAACGACGGCGGCCGCGAAGGCGAGCGGCACCAGCGCCATGGTGAGAACCGACAACTCGCTCCAGGTGCCGATCTTGATGTTGAGCGACAGCGGCACCAGGTAGAAAAGCGCCGTCGGGAGGAAGCCGACCAGGCTCCCCCACGCCATCCAGCGCAATTGCCAGCGGGTCTGCAGCCGCTCGGCGCCGAGGTACGCACGCACCGCCTTGGAGATCCCGGCGATCAGGTAAACGGCGATGTAGAGCTCCTCGAGACGCCCCTTGATGCGCCAGGCGCCGACCGGATCGGTGAATCCGTAAATACCCTTGAGCGGGAACAGGTAGAGATTGTAGAGCAGGAGGAGGAGCGGCGGCAGGTAGATCAGCGCCCGCCCCAGCCGCCGCCGGTTGCCCGCTCCAGGTTCTTCGTCGGTCAGCGCCCAGTTGACGTGCAGGAACAGCGCCGGCGCGAGCAGCACCCCGAGCAGATCACCCCAGAAAGCGGAGAGGTCGAGCAGGCCTTCCCGGCCGGTCGGCGAGTGCACCAGATAGAGAAACATCGCCTGGCAGTGCAGGGCGAACGGGACCGCGGCGCGCGCCCGGGTGGCGCGCAGCCACACCAGGAGGCCAACCCCGAGGAAGATCAGCCCGACAATCGACAGGTAGTAGTCAACGGGCGAGACACCGCCGATCCAGATCGGGTCGATGCGAAAGTCGAACGACTCGCCTCTCCGCTCGACACTGAAGATAAGCGCATCCCCCTGCTGGACCCCTCTCTCGGCCTGATCCGCCTCCGCCGCTCTAGCCACCGGCCGGCCATCGACGGCAAGCAGCCGATCTCCCGGCCGCAGCCCCCCCCGCCAGCCCGGCTCACGCAGGTTCACCGTGTCGGCCTCGATGCCGCGGGAGGTGTCGATCCACTCCACGCCAATCTCCGCTTCGAGGCCACTCATGCGGGAGTAAAAGGAGTAGCCACCCCAGGCGAGGAGGAGAAACGAAACGGCGATGGCGAGCGTGCGCCTCATTCAGAAGGTGATGTCGAGCCCACCGGTCAGGCGGGAGGCCCGTCCGGAGAACACCGCACCGTCCGGGGCATCGTAGAGTGAATCGTAGTCGAATCCCTGGTAGGCCACCAGGACGCGCAACCTGGCATCGCGCAGGACCCGCGGCCCGGGAATCTGCTGATAAACGACCAGATCGAGCCTGCGATAGTCGGACGGCTCGAGGCCGGCGCCGGACGGTCTCTCGCCGACGAGGACGCGCCGGTAGTCGACCTGCACCTCGGTGTCGGTCTGCACGAAGGCCGCCCAAAATTGTGTCTGGTAATAGCGCGCTTCCCCTTCCGTCAGGATCTGCACCGGGGCCTCGTCCATGGCCGGGGTGAGACGCCCCTCGGCGAGACCGAGCTTCCCCGTCAGACGGCCCCGGAAGGCACCGAAGGCGTGAGCCATCTCGACTTCCACTTCATGGCGCGACATCGATCCGTCTCCCAGAACGAGAGGTGTTTCGTCCGGCGCCACGCCGCGGCCGGAGATTCCGCCTCCCGCCGGCCAACCATCGACGAAGGGGCGGAACGAATAGGAGGCCGCCAGATGCAGCGTGTCGTCGGCATGATGGGGACGTCGCTCGATGCCGATCAGGTACCCGAGCTTCTCGCCGTCGCCGGCCTGCAACGTCTCGCCCGGCGGGACGGAGCGCGGGTCACCGTCGAGGCGATAAAGGACCTCCGAACGAAGCACCACTCCCGAGGTTCCGGGCGGGGTCAGAGTCACCCCGACGCGCGGCACCATGTAGGTGGCACCGCTTCGCGGCTGGTTGTGGTACGCGAGCCCGTAGCTCACCTCGGTGAGCGCGCTGATCCGCCAGCGATCGGCCGCCCTCAAGCTGAACGCCGGCCCCGCCCCGGGGTCGATCCCCGGGCCGGGAACGGTCCCCCTTCCGTAGAGGAGCACACCTTCGTTCCAGAGATCGTAGTCGTACTGCTCCGTCGCCACTCCCAGGTCGATGCTGTGCTCGCCCACCCGCAACGCCAGCCCGGTGGCGGCGAACCAGTGACGATCCGCAATCAACTCGCCGGCCACACTCCGGCCCGGCAGGCGGGCAGCGGTCTCGAAATACTCACCCTCGAGGTAGAGGGCGGCATCGCTGTCGATCTGGCGTTCCCAGCGCGAGCGCAGTGCGAACGTGCGTTGCTCCTGCTCCGTCCCCTCCGCCGCCCCGCCGCCCGCCTCGACCCCGTAACGCCGTGAGCCGTACCACAGGCCACCGGCCACCGTGTCGCGCTCACCGAGGCGGTAATCGAGGCCGAACGCGGCACGGTCGTTCCGATCCTCCAGGCGGCCGCCAGCGTCGTCCACCTCGGCGATGACGCGGCCGGCCCAGCCATCGAAGCGCCAGAAGCTGTCCTCCGCCAGCGATCCCTCGAGCGACAATTCCGTCGTCCGGCCGACCGGCGCTTCGCCGTCGTCGCCGAACGGCGCGCCGCCGCTGAACTGCTGAACGAAGCGTCCCTCGAGCGGCGCGAACAGGGCCGCCGCCCACCCCCCGTCGCGGGCGACGGAGGCATCCGGCCGGGCCTCCGCGCGGCGCCCGGCGGCGTCGGCCAGTTCGGGCTGCGCCGCGCGCAGAATATTGTCCCTCGGTTGACGCAGGATCCACCCGGTCCCCAGGTTCTCTCCCGCTGCGCCGACCGGACGATTGCCCGCAGAGCTATTGGAAATGCGGGTCATCTCCAGCTTGAAGACGCCGCGGGCGCGGCTGTGGATCTCGGTCATCGCCACGTCGTAGCCCGGTTTGACGGCGGCCACCCGGTAACGGCCGGGCGGCAGGGCGAGGTGGAAGGCGCCCTCGTGATCGCTCCGCAAGGTGTGGGTCGACGAGAGTCGCGGCCCGTTCGCCCGGTTGACGGGGGTCAGAAAAACCATCACATCGACGACGACCGCACCGTCGGGATCAGTGATCTTCCCCAGAACCAGGCGCTCGGAGGCGAGGCTGCCGGTCGCTGTGAGCGATGAAACGAGGGCTGCGATGGCACCAAGGCACCCCCATCCGGTCAGAGCCCTCATCGGCGATCCTCCCTGTCCAATTTTTCGGACCAAGACACTCTGGGGCCGGATCAAAAGTGCTCCGGAAAAGCAGGTTACTCTAATTGAAACAAACGGTTAAAGTCAATTCAGAAATTTGGATCGGCATCCCCGACGTTGGATTTGCGGATCCGGCGGACCGGCCGGCGGCGGGCGGGCGATTCGACCGCGCCGCCGGCGGGGAGCAGCGGCTCGAGAGGACATCCGTCGCACCGCGGCCGGCCCTTCAGGCAATGCTCCTTGCCGACCCTCACCAGCAGGGCATGGTACTCGTTGAACAACGGGGCGGTGGCCGGCAACGCGTCATGCAGTTGCCTCTGGATCGCCTGGTACGAGTCGTCCTCTCCGAGAAGCGCGTGGCGCCCGAAAATCCGCCGCGTGTAGGCATCGACCACGAAGACCGCGCCGGCGGCGGCATAGAGGACGATCGAGTCGGCGGTTTCCGGTCCGATGCCGGCGATGTCGAGCAACTGCCGGCGCAGGCGGGCGACCGGAAGACGGAGCAGGTGGTCGAGATCGCCACCGTGGCGGCGCTCGAGAAAAGAGAGAAAGCCGAGCAGCCGGGCGGCCTTCTGATTGAAGTAGCCGGTCGGGCGGATGAGCCATGCCAGGTGCGCGGGCGGGGTCTTTCCCATGGCGACGGGATCGAGCAACCCCGCGGCGCGCAGCGCCTCGATCCCTTTCACGACGTTGGTCCAGGCGGTGCCCTGCGTCAGGATCGCCCCGACGATGACCTCGAAGCGGGATTGCGCCGGCCACCATGCCTGCGGCCCGTACGCCTGCAGCAGGGCGTGGAAGTATCGCAGGTAAGGATCGCGACCGGTGGCGGGCGGCATGGCGGCCGCTCAGAAGCGGCCGGTCACCCGGAGGAGATAACGGACGCGCAACCAGCCCTCCTCGGCGGAGCCGATCACCGTCACCTCGAGGTCATCCGTTTCCCCGTCGGCCAGCACCAGGGTTTCCTCGACGTCGATCGGATGCCGTTCGTCCGTTCCGGAAGCCGAGATGGTGGCGACCTCCCCCCGCAGCCTGACCTCGACCTGCAGCCGGTCTCCCGACAGGATTCGCGGGGCGACCTTCACCTCGAGCCGCTCCCGCCGGTAACGCCGCTCCCCATCTGCGCTGTCCGGAAGCGGCATGTTGCTGGAAAAGAGCGATCCGGCCTCGCCCCCGAGGGTGGTGGAGAGGCGATCGCGGCGCAGCAGGCGGGGGACCGCATCGTCCTCGCCCCGCTGCAGAGAAATGTCGAACGCGATCGACCTCGGCGCACCCGCGGCCACCGCCGGGAGGACCTCGCCACAGGTGATGCGCAGGGTGATCCGTCCCCGGGTCCAGGGAGAAACGTACGCCTGGGTCAGGTGCGTCTCGCCCGCCTCCAGGGTGATCGAGAGCGCTTTCCTGTCCGCCTCGGCCGGCGTCGGAGCGGGTCCGCCGCGCGGGGTGCCGGTGGCGACGATCGCCAGCATGATCGGGCAGTAAGACTGCGCCTGGTCGCCCAGTGCGACGCGGGTGGTCAGGTCGACCTGCTCATCCGGGCCGCCGCTTCCCTCGCGGGCCCTCAGGGTGATCGATTTCTTCACGACGCCGCTCTGTCCCGGGAAGAGGTTGGCCTCGTCCTCCGCCACGCTGTTGGTGCCGAGTCCGTCGACCACGATGGTCTCGATGAGGATCCGCACGGCGCCGCCCCCGGGGCGGGGCGGCGCCCCCGCCTCGCCGGTGTCCGCCCACCCCCATCCGCCGGCGACCGGCACGGCGACCGCTGCAGCCGTGAAACCGGCCGCCAGGATACGGGCGAGACGGCTGGAAGCGCTCCGGCACATGGCGCCGCAAGGCTACCACACGGCGCGTCGGGTATAATCCGCATCTCGTTGCATGAGGCCTTCCGTGCCGATCGACAGAAAGCAGGTGCTGCACATCGCCGAACTCGCCAACCTCGCCTTCAGCGATGAGGAGTACGACCGCATCACCGATCAGCTGAACGAGATCCTCGGGTGGGTGGAGCAGTTGAATCGTCTCGACACCTCCTCCGTCGAACCGACCGTCCAGGTGCTCGACTCTCAGCGCCGCCTGCGCGAGGACCGGGCCGGCGGATCGATGGTGAACGACGAGGCGCTCGCCAACGCCCCCGAATCGGACGCCGGGCTGTTCAAGGTTCCCAGGGTGATTGGATGACCGATCCGACCCGGCTCGGGGTCGCCGGCATCCGCGCATTGATCGACTCGGGAGAGGCGAGCGCGGTGGAGATCTGCCGCGCCCACCTCGATCGCATTCGCGCCGTCGATCCCGTGGTCGGGGCGTACGTGGCGGTCCACGAGGAGGAGGCGCTCGCCGGCGCCGCGCGCATCGACGCCTTGCGTCAGGACGGCTCGCCGACCGGTCCGCTCGCCGGCGTGCCGATCGCCGTGAAGGACAACCATTGCACGCGCGGCACCGCCACCACCTGCGCGTCCCGTATCCTGGAACGGTTCGTTCCCCCCTACGACGCCACCAGCGTGGCCCGCCTGCGCGAAGCGGGAGCCGTCATCATCGGCAAGACCAATCTCGACGAGTTCGGCATGGGGTCATCGACCGAGAACTCCGCCGTGCGCCGGACGTGCAATCCGTGGTCGCTCGATCGCGTGCCGGGAGGATCGAGCGGCGGCTCCGCCACCGGCGGTTCGGTGCGACTTCCCGCGGCTTTGTGCGGCGTCGTCGGGATGAAGCCGACTTACGGCCGGGTGTCCCGCTACGGCCTGATCGCGTTCGCATCGTCACTCGAGCAGATCGGTCCGCTGGGGCGCTCGGTCGAGGACGTCGCGCGCATCCTGCAGGTGATCGCCGGGCATGATTCCCGCGATGCCACCTCGTCGCGGGAGGAGGTGCCCGATTATCTGGCGGCGGTGCGCCAGGACGTTGGCGGCCTGCGGGTCGGGGTGCCGCGTGAATACTTCCCCGCCGGGCTTGACGGCGAAATCGACACCTCGGTGCGCGCCGCCCTGGCGGCGGTCGAGCGTCGCGGAGCCCGGCTCGAGGAGATCTCGCTTCCCCATACCGGCTACGCCGTTCCGACCTACTACATCGTCGCGACCGCCGAAGCGAGCAGCAATCTGGCGCGCTACGACGGCGTGGTCTACGGGCACCGCGCCAAAGACGCCGCCGATCTTCGCTCCCTCTACGTCAACAGCCGCAGGGAAGGGTTCGGAACGGAAGTGAAGCGCCGCATCATGCTCGGCACCTACGTCCTCTCCGCCGGCTACTACAATGCCTACTATCTGAAGGCGATGAAGGTGCGCACCCTCATTCGCCGCGATTTCGAGCAGGCGTTCGAGAAGGTCGACGTCATCGTCACGCCGACCAGCCCGACACCCGCTTTCCGCTTCGGCGAAAAAACCGAACGCCCGCTGCAGATGTATCTGTCCGATATTTTCACCGTCACGCTCAACCTGGCCGGCCTGCCCGGCGTGTCGGTTCCGTGCGGTCTCACCGGCAACCGCCTGCCGATCGGGCTGCAGGTGATCGGTCGCCGCTTCGACGAGGCGGCCATCCTGCGTCTCGCCGCGGCGATCGAAGACGAGGTCGGCTTCAACCGCACACGCCCCTTACTTCCTCTGCCGGTCGCCGGAGACGCGCAACCGTGATCGCCTGGAAGACCACCGGAGCCGTCCGGGCCCTCGCCGGCCTGCTGTTGCTCGCCACCGCGGGCGCCGCTCGCGAGCCGGCGGCGGGCGGGGCGCTCGGCCCGGCGGAACGGGTCGTTCTGATCGACGGCCGCGATCTCTTTCTCGAGATCGTGGTGGCGGAAGGAGACAGCGCCGATTCCCTCGGGCGGACCTACCTGGAGGACCCGCGGCTCTTCCCGGCGGTGCAGGGATTGCAGGCCGAATCACTGCCGGCGCCGGGAGGGAGAATTCGCATCCCCTACGAGCTCCTGCATCCCGACTGGGCGGTTCGCGCCCTGCGCGATCTGTTCCCGGCCGATCGGCCGGGCAACGGCCACTGGGTGCATCAGGTCGGCACGGGCCAGCTCACCGTGCCGGAGGAGAGCCTGTGGAACCTCGCCCTCTGGTTCACCGGGCGGGGAGAGAACTTCGAGGCGCTCGCCGATCGCAACGGCCTGCACGACCTCGCCCCCCGGCCGGGAGAACCGCTGCTCGTGCCGGGCGATCTGCTCCTGGCGCCGTTCGCCCGGCTGGCCGGTCTCCCGCCCCGCGCGAGCCCGCTCGACGACGACTTTTCGAGGATCGCGACAGGGCCGGCCCCCGCCGCAGCGCCGACCCTGAAAAAGAGCGAGACGCCGGAGGAGAAGAGCGCCCCCCCGCCGCCGACCCGGGCGATCGTGACGGCCGAAGGAGCGGAGGGGTTGAGCTACGGAACCGATTCTGCCGGTCCGTATGCGATCTACCGGTTGAAGCGGGGGGAGGCGATCTATTCGGCCGTCGTGATGCGCTTCACCGGGCGCCTCGACTCGGACGACGTGAACGAGCTGGCGGCCGACATCGCCCGGCGCAGCCGCATCAGGAACGTCACGAAGATCGCCGTCGGCCACCCCATCAAGATCCCGCTCGACCATCTTCTGCCCGAATACCTGCCGCCCGAGGATCCCCGCCGGGTGGCGTGGGAGAAGAGCAAGGCGGGTGTCGCCCGTTTTACCAATCGGGCGCGGAGCCGGGATCTGGAAGGGGTGGCGGTCATTCTCGACGCCGGCCACGGGGGGCGCGATCGGGGCACGGCCCATAACGGCATCTGGGAGCACGACTACGTCTACGACATACTCAGCCGGATCAAGCACCTGCTGGAGAAGAAGACGCGCGCCCGGGTCCTGACCACGATCCGCGATCGAAAGGAAGGGTACGCCATCCACACGAAAACAAAGATCCGCCGTACGCAGGCGGAGGTGCTCCTCACCAATCCGCCGTACAAGCTCCAGCCCGGCACGATGAGCGTCAACCTGCGCTGGTACCTGGCGAACTCCTACCACCGTAGCCTGGTGAAGGAAGGCTTCGACCCGCTTAAAGTTGTCTTCACCAGCCTGCACGCCGACGCGCGCCATGCGTCGCTGAGCGGCGCCATGGTGTACGTCCCGGGAGAGGAGTATCGCCGCGGCCGCTACGGCAACGGCAGCGCACGCTACGCGAAGTATGAAGAGGTCCGGCAGGCGCCGTTCGTCAAGTTCACCCGCTCACAGCGCGAGCAGTCGGAAGCCCTGTCGCGCGAATTCGCCACCTCGTTCATCCAGGCGCTGCACGCCGCGAAGATCCCGGTCTACTCGCACCGCCCCATCCGCGAGCGCATCATCCGGCGCGGCCGATCGTGGGTGCCGGCGGTGCTGCGCTGTAACATCGTGCCGGTCGAGGTGCTGATCGAGATCGGCAACCTGAACAACAAGAAGGACAGCCGCCGTCTGGCGAAGCCGTCGTTCCGCCAGAAGGTGGCCGAGGCTTACGTGGAAGCTCTGCGGAATTACTACGGCGGCGCGGATCAGCCGGTCACCGCGAAGGCCGCGCTGGCGCGCTAGTCAGGAGCCTGTCCGAGTATTGCGTTGGGCCGCGTTCGGTGCGCCGTGGCGATGGATGCGAGGCGCCGCGACGACGCGATGTGGATCCATCGCGGAGGAGCGGCAACGACGCAGGCGGCGCCACGCCGCCCGAACCCTCCGGGCGCATGGGGGTTGCGGGCGCAGACGGCGTCGCGCCTCGTCACCGATGGATCCCCATCGCCTCCTCGCCGCTCCTTGTCTTCGCCTC
>CBDUYA010000059.1:0-11979 GCA_965371335.1 uncultured bacterium
CGAGAACAGACTGAGCATCGAGCGCGGACTCCAGGCCATCGTCGCCCCCACCGGTTCCTCCTTTTCGTCTTTTCGCGCCCTCGCGCCCGCCTCACGCTCCTGCGGACGGGACGGACAAAACCCCGTCATACAACAGCTTACGAACCGCACAGCGGGGTTTAATATTAGGGCCCGCGCGCACCAAAGTCAAATAATTGGCTGGCCGGTCGACCCCCTGTTTTCAGGTGATTCCGCATCAGCCAATCGATCTGATCGGAACGCAGCCGCCATCCCCCTCGACCGCGACCTGAACCCCGTTCTTGCCCCTCCCCTTGACCCGGTACATTGCCTGGTCGGCTCGCGCGATGAGGTCATCCTTGGTACGACCGTGATCCGGATAGGACGCGATCCCGAAGCTCGCCGTGAGATGCACGTGCAGACCGTAGGCATTCAGGAATTCCCGCTCCTCGATGCTGGCGCGAATTCGCTCGGCGATGATGGTCGCTCCTTCAGGTCCCGTCTGGGGCAGGATGACGGTGAATTCGTCTCCTCCGTAGCGCGACACGACATCGACTTCACGGACCGTCTCCCGGATCACCGTTCCGACCTCCACCAGGGTCCTGCTGCCGGAGAGGTGACCGTGGCGGTCATTCACATTCTTGAACCCATCGAGATCGAGAAAAATCAACGAAACGCTGGTGCGGTATCGCCTGCTGCGCTCCACTTCGCGACGCAGCGTGGCGTTCAGGAAGCGGGAGTTGTAGAGCTTCGTCAGGTCATCCGTGCAGCTCAGCTGTTCGGATTTTTTGAGGAGCAGAGCGTTGTCCAGGGCGACGGCAGCCGGCTCCAGCAGTAACGAGATCAAGTCCGCCTGCTTGGCCCTCCGACCGGCTGCCGCCGGCGGATCGATCACTTCCACGACACCGATGACCCGGCCGCGGCTGAGCAGCGGCACGGCCAGCGCGCTCTGCGGAGCGGCTCTCGGCGCCCCCCTCGAAGGCCGGGATGCCGAGGGATCGGCGCTCAGTCGATGCGTGACCGGACGGCGCTTCTGGGCAGCCCTCCCGGCCAGGCCTTCGCCCACACCGCACTGCCCTCCTCGGGCCATCCGGCTCTCATCTCCTCCGGTCTGCTCGACCCGCAACAGTCCCCGTTCCGGATCGTGGAGATAGAAGGTCCAGGAGCGCAGCAGAAGAAAACGGCTGACCTGCGCCATGGCGAGATCGATCAGGCGCCGCGGCTCGAACTCTTTCGCGGTGGCGCGCACGACGGCCGCCAGCGCACGCAGGCGGTCCTCCTGCTGCTTCATCCGGCGGACAGTCCGGGAGGTCACCTTGCGCAGCGCCGCGATACGTAATTCACGGCTGAGAATCGATTCAAGCACGTGATGATTGAGCGGCGCCAGCAGCTCGGCTCGCTTGCCCTGACACCTGCGGCCTGCCACGGGAGCACCGCGCGAGAACGCCACGACCGGAGTCCCGGGAAGGAGACGGCGGAGCTTCGCCAGGCGCCGGGCCGCGGCCGCTCCATTGCCGCCGGTCTCGCCGAGCGCGAACTCGAAGCATCTTCCCCGCAAGTCGGCCTGGTCGATCGCATTCCAGCGCACAAATTCAAAGCGTCCGGCCGGGATGGTCCCGGCGAGGACGCGCGCGCAGGCCGTCCCTCGATCGAGCACGATCAGTATTCTTCCCCGGTTCTTCACCATTCCGTCGCTCGTCAGTATGACTCGACGAAGACGGTGCGGCGCAGGCGGGTCTCATTCCCGGATGGATCGTGGGCGATGATGTCCAGGTCGTTGCGACCCTCCTTCTTCATCCGGATCACGGCGGTGAAGGCACCATCGTCGTAAACGTCGATCCGCTGGCCGCCGATGGTCAGTCTCGCCCCCGGCTCGGTCTTGCCGTTGATGATGACTAGATGGCCGCTCGGCAAAAAATCCTCGACGGTGAGCAAGGGGGGCTCTCGATCGCTGCGGAGGCGCTGCCTCGTTCCTTCGACGCGAAACTTCCGGCTCTCGGAGAATCGGCTTTCGAGCCCCTTCTTCTTCACCGCCGCCACGCGCCAGTAGTAGGTCCCCTTCTGCAGCCCCGGGATTTCGACCCGTGTCGATCGGATGTCCCCCTTGTCGAGGAGCCGATCCCCGAACAGGGGGGTGCGCGAGATCTGCAGACGGTAGCGCCGCGCGCTCTCGACCTTCTCCCAGCGCAGCGATGCCACCGGCGCATCCGGGCCGCTCAGCAGGTAGACGCGGCTGTCCGCCGGTTCAACCAGCCGGGGAGCTGGTGGGAGCTTGCGGGTGATGATGCGATCCCGCGTCACTTCGAGACGTTCGAGAGGGTTCAGGGTCACGGTCCTGCCGCCCGCCCGCACTACGGCCTTTCCACCATGGACCTCGGTCTCGGTCTTCTTCGTCTCGGCGTCGAAGGCGACATCGAAATCCGCTTTCTGGTGGGCGCGCGCGGTCGCCGTTTCGGTCGCGACTTCGTGGAACGATCCGGGCACGTTGGCGCCCGACGTGGCCGACGACACGCGTCCCCAGTTGACCTTTTCGCGGGTCTTGCGGACCTTCGTCTTCGGATCCTCGAAGAGCTCGCGAATCTCGACGAGCGAGCCTGGCTTGATGGTGGTGATGGTGCCGTCGAAGTAGAGGATCTGCGCCGACCCGTTGCTCGCGGTCTTGATCTGATCGCCAACGCCGAGCGAGGTGTTGCCGTTGATGCCGTACCAGAGAAACTGACGCGCCCGCTTGACCTTCACATCGCCTTCATACTTGAAGATGTTCGCCGCAAACGCATCGCCCGCGCTTCCGTCGAGGATCTTCCTGGAGAGCGAGATCGACTGCTCCGCCGCGGCCCGTGCGCCGACGAATTCGGCGCGATCCCGGGCCTGTCTGGCGGAATCGAGAAGCTTGGCCGAGCGGGCGACCGTGCGCCGCAGGCCGGGATCCTCGCCGGCCGCCAGCGATGCGTCCTGATAAATCCCGGCGGCACGTTCGATCTCCCGGATGGCGAGATCTTCGGGAGACATCCGCAAAGAGGCCTTGAGGTAGAAGAAGAGCCCGCCCAGGGCCACCAGAAGCACCAGGTAGACGATCGCCCGCATGATGCTGCGATACGAAACTGTGGCCCAATCGAGCTGGATCTGGGACTGCTGCTTCCCCCTGGCCAAATCGTCCCTCCGCGCGGCCCCGGCGCCTTGCGAAGCGGTTGGGATGCGTAACTCATTGACTCGGCAGAGCTTAACCACTATAGCCAAGTCGGGACACATATCCCGGCGCCGGTGAACCAAAGATTCAATATAGGAGCGCGGCGAAAGGAGGCAAGAGAAGTCACTTGCTACCGGGCGGTTGCCCCGGTAGAATTCGCTGTTCGCCGGAACGATTTCAGACTCCGTCACTTCTTCGGACGAGGCAACATCGATGCTACGGATCATGCGCGAGTGGTTGCGCTACCTCAAGTGGATACTTGTCCTGGTCATTTTCTCTTTCCTCTCCTGGGGCGCCACGACGTGGATCGGCAACGGACGCGATCCCGGCACGCAGAGCGACTGGGCGGCCGAGGTGAATGGAGAGACCATCGCCGCCACCACCTTTCGCGCCCGGGCGCGGGAGATGGACAACGAAGCCCAGGCCAACCTGGGCGACCAGTATGCTCAGATGCGGTCGTTTCTGCGCATTGGCCAACGGGCGGTTGGTCTGCTGATCAACGACGAACTCCTCTATCAGGAGGCCATCCGACAGGGCCTCCGGGTCTCACCGCAGGAGGTCGCCCGCGTGATCACGCGCCACCCGCAATTCCAGGAGAACGGACAGTTTATCGGCTTGCGCCGCTATCGCGATCTGTTCCGTGGAGGCCGCTCCAGCATCGAGGCATACGAGGCCGGCATTCAACGCCGCCTGATGATCGCCAAATGCAGCAGCCTCATCACGGACGGGGCCCGCGTGACCGACGCCGAGGTCGAGGCGGAGTTCCTGCGCCGTAATGAGACGACGACCGTCGACTATCTCGTCATCGATGCCGAGGAGCTTCTTGCCGGCGACCTGCCCGATAACCAGGCAATCGAGAGCTTCTTCCAGGAGCACACCGATCGCTACATGAGGGGTGAGGGACGGGCCGGATCGTACGTCCTGTTCAACGCCCGCGAGTTCGGAGCCGCCGCGGAGATCGGCGATGAGGAGATCGAGGCCGCATACGAGCGCGATAAGGTGAGCCGCTACATCGTGCCGGATCAAAGGCGCGCCTCCCACATCCTCTTTCGCCTGGCGCTCGACGCCCCGGAGGAAGAATCGGCATCCGTCGAGAAGAAAGCCGGCGAGGTGCTTGAACAGGTGCGCAATGGAGGTGACTTCGCTGAGCTGGCGCGGGAGCATTCAGAGGACACCAGCGCGTCGAACGGCGGCGACCTGAACTTCTTCGGGCGTGGGCAGATGGTACCCGAGTTCGAGGAGGCGGCCTTCGCTCTGGCGGCCGGCGAGGTGAGCGATCTGGTCAGGACCAAGTTCGGGTTCCACATCATCAAGGCAACTGAGTTGCGGGAAGCGCGCACCGTTCCCCTCGCGGAGGTCCGTGAGACGATCCGTGAGGCGCTCTCCCTGATTCGCGGACGCGAGGAGGCGTCTCAGCGGGCCGCCACTGTGGCGCGGGCGTCCGGCGGCGGAACGCTCGAAGCGGTCGCGCAGTCACAGGGAGCCCTGCTGAACGACACCGGCGACGTCCATCCGGGAGAGACCCTCCCGGCCGTCCAGAGTTCACAGGCGGTCGTCTCGACGATGATGACGATGAGCCCCGGAGAAGTCAGCGATCCGATCGCCGTCCCCGCAGGTCTGATCGTCGTCCAGGTGACCGCCGTGGTCGAGGACACGCCGCGTCCTCTGGGAGAGGTGCGCGACCGGGTTCGGAAGGACATCCTGAATGACAGGGCGCGACAGCGCATCGAGGAGAAGATCGAGGAAGCCCGTGTACGCGGTGAGGGCCTCGAGCGCGTTGCCCGGAGTCTCGACCTCGAATTGAAGACCGCCGAGAACCTGTCGCGCGGCGGTCAGCTCGCCGGCATCTCACGCACGCCCGAGGTCACCCGACAGATCGGTCGCCTCGATCCAGAGACCATCGGCACCCCGGTCGGCACTCCTTCGGGACTTGTGGTGCTCAGTGTGCGGGAGCGCCTCGAGCATCGCGATCGGTTCGACTCTCAGCGCGCCGCCGTCCGCAACGCGCTGCTCGACCGTCATCAGGAGCGCCTCCTGCGGGCCTTCCTCAAACAGCTGCGCAACTCGGGGCGCGTGCTGATCAACGAGCCTCTCGTCCAGACCCTGGACAGAGGCTGAACCCGGGGCGTCAAATCGTTCACAGCACAATCGGATTCGCGGATTTTCTTTATCTGGCGGGGATTTCTTCGCTTGAACCCCGCCCCATCCTTCCTATATTGGATGGAGGGAGGGACGAATATGCCGGAGCATCAAGCCGACGCCGTGTTCACCCGGGGCCTGACAGCCGTCAACAGAGGGAGGTATCTCGAAGCCCTCGCGCTGTTCGAAACGTCGATGGAGCTGACGCGACGCGGGGGCGGCTCCCCGCCGATGAAATGCCTGTCCTACTATGGGCTGTGCGTCGCCATGGCGAGCACGCGACTTCACGAGGCGCACGGTCTCTGCGCCACTGCGGTCCACGCCGACCCGTCCGATCCGAACCACCACCTCAACCTTGGCAGGGTGCATCTGCGGATGGGCGATCGATCGCAGGCCTTCGAATCGTTCGTGCGGGGACTCAGGATGGCGCGCCGACATCGAGCTCTCATCGATGCAATCGGGAAGCTGGGGTTTCGCCGGCGACCGGTTCTCACGTTCCTCGGACGCCGCCATCCCCTGAACCGGATGCTCGGTCAGCTGCGGGCCGGCCGCCAGAGAAGCTCGCTCTCGAACGTCCTGGCGAGGATATAGGAGGCCCGGGTTCCGAGGAGCCCGTCCGAGAATTCCATCGGGGCAACGCAATACTCGGACAGGCTCCTAGCTCCCGCAGGCGTCCCCGAACCCGTCCCCGTCGCCGTCGAGTTGATCCGGGTTGAAGACCAGAGGACAGTTGTCGCAGAGATCTCCACGGCCATCGAGGTCGGCATCCTCCTGCCCCGGATCGGAATTGGCCGGACAGATATCGAACATGTCGATGTGCCCGTCGACGTCGGTGTCGTTGCCGAGCGGTGCGCAGGGCGATGGCTGCAGACGGGGCGCCACGGCGCGCGGCACGTCGAGCGTGCCCTCGCCGCAGACGTTGGTGCCGGCCATCAGGTAGATATAGTAGAGGCCGAGCGGCGGAACGTTGATATCGGTGAAGCCGACGTCCGGCAGTTCGGAGTACAGGCAGGCAAGTTTAGGGACGAAGTCGTCCGGCAGCAACGGTCCGGCGAGGGCCCGGTAAACGTTGTACACGTTGGCTCCCGGAACGTGGTTCCAGCTGACGTTGATGGCAGGGGCCGGACCGATGACCCGCGCATCCAGGAACACATCCGGCACGGCGTTCACGGTGTAGTCGAGCGGGGCGCAGTCGAGCACGTCGGCGACGCCATCACCGTCGTCGTCTCCATCAACGCAATCGGCCAGAAGATCGCCGTCGCTGTCCGGAAAACCTTCATCGATGACACCGTCGCAGCTGTTGTCGACGCCATCGCAGACCTCCGGCGCGCCAGGGTAGATCGCCGGATTGACGGGGTTGCAGTCACCAGCGCATGAGGTGAATCCGTCGCCGTCCTGATCGAGCCCTTCGTCGATCTGCTGGTCACAATCGTCATCGATAAGATTACAGATCTCTTCGGCATCCGGATGGATCGAAGGATTCGTATCATCACAGTCGATCTCGATGGTATAGCCATCCTGATCGTTGTCGATCCCTCCGCCGCTCACAGAAATGCGCAGGTCGTAGGATCCGTAAACCCCGAATCCGATCGAGTGAACGGAGCGAATATAGAGGGGGCCGCTCTCGACTGCCGAGTGAGAGATCAGCGAGGATGGATCGCCGGGCGCCCGATCGTCGTTGCTGGCGATCACGGTCGTCCCGTCCGCTTCCAGCAGCTCGAGCGACGTGTTGGCCTCGC
Source organism: uncultured bacterium (assembly GCA_965371335.1). Lineage (GTDB taxonomy): Bacteria > Acidobacteriota > Polarisedimenticolia > Gp22-AA2 > Gp22-AA2 > CBDUYA01. Next base: position 7,063 of record CBDUYA010000059.1, read on the forward strand.
CGATCAGGTTGAACGTTTCGATCGTATAGATCTCCGCCGCCTGAACATCGATACGGAAATAGTCGGCATCCGGCTCACCGACCAGGTCGAGGTCGAGGTCGGCGAAGTAGGTGAGATGGTGGATCGACGGTCCGGGGATGAGCAAGGCCGCGCTGGCGACATCGTTGTTGGGCTCGAAAGCATCGGTGAAGTATTCAACACCAAGTCGCTGGAAGATGGAGACCATCTCGGAATGCAAGCCGTTCGCGATCGGCGGCGCAAACCAGCCGTCCCAGAAATCCTCCAGGCTGATGTTCGTCGCGGCCAGCAGATAGCCGCTGAAGACCTCCCAGTACTCCTGATCGACATTGAGCAATTGATCCCACGCCTCCTCGACCCCGGGGCTCCCGTCCGGCGCAGTGGGTCCGTCGCCGATATCCCAGAGCGCCGCATAGACCGTGGTCTCGCTCGTTGCCCCGGCACATACGAACGGCTGCTGCGTCTCGATGTCGAAGAAGAACTGCAGATTGCCCGGCCCCGCCTGGCCGGTCGTTCGTACATAAGTGCTGCTGTCCGTCAGCGCCCTGAAGCGCCGCGCCGACAGCCCGAAATGGCTGGCGTGCCCCTCGTCGAACGCCAGGCGAAGGTCCTGGTTGCAGTCGCTCAGGCGGTGCGACCCTCCCGGGCTGTCGTCGGCCGAGAAGTTGTCGGTAATGTAGTGCCCCATTTCGTGCAGCAGAACGGTGTCGTCGTATCCCGCATTACGGGCCTGGGAAATCCAGGCGCCGTTCCAGCTCGACAGCGTGGGGTTCGCCGAGTTCCAGATGACGAGAAGAAGCGGCGACGGCGCCCCGCCGCCGCGCAGGAAATCGAGATACTCGGCGCCGACGGTGGCAGCGTCGAACAGGTTGAACGGCTCGCCCCCCGCTTCCGGAATCGCCACCAGCGTTCCGATGTCGACATCCTGGTCGGGAGGATGCCCGAAGATCGTGTCGGTGGTCATCGACCAGACCGAAGAGCTCTGAGTTCCGAAACGGACCTCGAGCGGCACGGCGGTCGAGGTCTGTCGGCGCGCCAGGCAGCGGACGTTGATGTCGCGGGTCTTATTGTCGACGATGCCGAGGGTGAACGAACCGTTCTCATCGGTCACGCCGATGCCGTCGAGCTTGTTGCCATGCCAGACCTCGACATCGGCACCCCGCACCGGGCGCAGCGGCTCGGCCCCGGTGAAACCGCCGGCGTCGAACTCGCGATCGACATAAAGGCACTGGCCGGTGACCGTGTAATCGGCCCGGGCCGGGCCGCCAAGCGCGGCAACACCGAAAACGACGAAGATCGGAGCGAGGCGCCTCACCGCTGCATCTCGCCCAACGGCACGCCGCGTACTTCGTAGGCGCCGTTGCGCAGCCGTCCCTCGGCTCGCGGCATGCCGACCCGGAGGGTGGCGCCCTGCCCGAGGCGGAACGTCCGGCCATCGACCAGGCGCACCTCTGCCTCGAGGCGCACCGCAAATTCCCCATCGCGCGACGCCATCACCGGCAGCAGCCGGACGCGCCGTTCTCCGGCCCTGAGCTGACCCTGCCTGGACGGGAGACCCTCCGCACCGCCCCATGTCAGCCCCTCCGGCAACTCGATTTCGAGGATCAGCTCCTCGACCGCCGCGCCGGCGACGATTTCGGCGCGCATGACGGCGGTCCCGCCGCCACCCCACTCCTGTCGGTCGAAAAACTGCAGATCGAGGCTTAACGGGGGGAGCGGCTCGATCGTCGGCACCGTCCGAGTCGGGTGCGGGGGAGGGTCAGGCGGGCCGGGATGGGCGAACAGACCGAGGGCGAGGCAGATGGTGAACAGAGCAATTGGCCAATGAGGCCGTGGGGCCCTGCGCATTGAACACTCCCTCGCTGGGTCAGACGTTTTGGATCCCCTCAGCGATGCTGTGCGACCTAACTACCCCGACCTCCCCAAATAGTCAAGACATTTCCGGCCCGGGATTGGGTAAAATACGAACTCACAATGATTTGCTGCGAATCCGGCCACCTCCATCGGAGTCCTCCGGATGGGTGAGCAACGCAGCGCGGAGAGCGGCTCGCCATGACGGATTATCCCAGGATCTATCTCGACCACGTCTCGACCACGCCGCTGGACCCTGAAGTACGGGAGGCGATGCTCCCCTATCTGGGGGATCGGTTCGGGAACCCCTCGAGCCCCAACCTACCAGGCCGTTCCGCCCGGCGGGTGGTCGACGAGGCGCGGGAGCGGGTGGCCGGAATGCTCGGCGCGCGGTTCGAGGAGATCGTCTTCACCGGCTCGGCGACCGAGGCCAACAATCTTGCGCTTAAAGGTATCGCCGTCGCCTCGCGTCGCGCGGGCGGGTGCCTGCTCGCCGCGGCAACGGAGCACATCTCGATACTTCACCCGCTGCGCACCCTCTCCCGGCAGGGATTCCGCAGCGCTTTCCTGCCGGTCGACGGCTCCGGCGTGATCCAGATTGATCGCCTCGAGGAGGCCCTCGATGACAAACCCCTTCTCGTGTCGATCGCCCATGCCTGCCCCGAGATCGGGACGGTGCAGCCGATCGGGATGATCTGCGCCATGGCGCAGGCGCGCGGGATTCCGGTGCACACCGACGCCACCGTGACGGCCGGGCTGATTCCCTGGCCGCCCGCTTCGCCGCTGCCGGACCTGGTCACCGTGACGCCGCATCTGTTCTACGGTCCACCCGGGATCGGGGCGCTCCGCGTCCGCCGCGGAATCCGCCTGGCACCGCTGATCGAGGGAGGCCCGCAGGAGGGAGGGCTGCGAGCGGGGACGGAATCACTGGCGGCGATCGCCGGGTTCGGAGCGGCCGCCGCGCTGGCGGTCCGCCTGCGGCAGCAGCGCGCGAGGCGCGCAGCCGGACTGGCCCGGCGAATGCGTGATCTCCTCGAGTCGCGTCTTTCCGGGATGGTGCAGACGGGCCACCCTGATGAGCGGGTACCCGGCCTGCTGACGTTCTGCCTTCGAGGGATCGAGGCGGAAGCGCTTCTTCACGGGCTGCAAGAGGAAGGCATCGATGCGGCGAGCGGTTCGGCCTGCACCACCGAGGTCGGCAAGTCCTCGCACGTGCTGGAGGCGATCGGCGTCGATCCTCTTCTCGCCCGCGGCGCCCTCTCCCTGGCGTTCGGAGAGGCGAGCGGAGAGTCCGATCCCGAAAGAGTGGCGGAGGTCCTGCCACCCCTGGCGTCACGCCTCCGCGATCTCAGCCCTCTGGAGAACTCGTAGGAGCCTTTCCGCTTCAGCCGTCGAGCGGGTCCAGAACCAGCCCGGTCGGAACCTTCGGATAGAAATAGGTCGTCTTCTGAGGAAGGCGAAGCTTCTGTCGGGTGACCTCCACCACCTGCTCGATCGGAGTCGGGTTGAGCAGAATGCCGATCTGAGCCGCACCGGTCTCGACCCGGTCGAACAGGGCCGTTTCATCCTTGATGTAATTCAGGTGGGTCTGCTTCGCCTGCGCCTCGAGCGTGATGCCGAGAACCGCTTCGAGCACGAGGCGGTGGAGAAGAATGACATCGAGGCGCCGTAAAGGCGCCGGGAGATCACCGAACTCCGGCCGGTCCAGCCCGGCACCCTCGATCCACTCCGCCAGCCAGCAGCGCGGCTCATCCTGCATGGTCAAGCCGAACACCCCGGGCCGCCCCCGCCGGGTCCGCAGCGCCTCGGGGAGAGCGTCGGGTTCCCCGACCGCGGTCAGGCGGAACAGGTCACCGAGCCGGCGGCGAAACCTGGACGCCTCGAATTCGGTCAGCGAATGCACCAGGCGATGGATCGGGAATACGGTCAGCCCGGCGTCCTCGAGGCTGCAAAGAAACGCCAGCGTGTGCTCGGCGTCGCTTTGCCCTCCCTGGCGTCGCCGATCCCGGTAGGCAAGTGAGGACTCGTAGCGGTGATGGCCATCGGCAATCAGAGCCCACTGTGACTGCAGATCCGCCTGCAGCCGAACGAGATCCTCCCTGCCATCGATGCGCGCCACCCGCACCAGCACCTCGTCATCATCCCGAGCGGTGTCGAATGCAACCGACCCCGCAAGCCGTTCGAGCGCACGGGCGACCGAGGCACCGGGATCCGGGTGGAGGAGAAAGACGGGACTGAGATGGGTCCGGGTCGCCTCGAGCAGTGCTTCACGATCGAGCCGTGGTCCATCGAGGGTCCGTTCGTGCGGTATGACGATGCCCGTCTCGAAAGGCTCGAGCTTGAGGCGGCCGAACAGCCCGCGCCGGATGCGCTTCGTTCCCTCTCCGTCGCAGTAGTGCTGTTCGCAGAGGTAAAAAGCGGGGCGCTCGTCCCGCTGCAGCACACCGTCAGCCGTCCAGGTGGCCAACTGGCGCGCAGCCGCCTCCGGCGGGGACTCGTTCCCCTCCCCGACCGGCAGGTCGAGGTGCACGATGTTGTGCGGATCACGCGCCGTCAATCGACTGCGGTACTCGTCGGAGATGACATCGTAAGGTGGCGCGATGAGATCCCCGAGCCGCTCTCTGAACGTCGCTGCGTAGCGCAGGGCGCGAAATGGCAGAAAGGCCGGCACCGATATCTCGTCTCAGAGCCGCTCGAGCTCGAGCCGCTCCTCGAGGATGCGGAGAAAATCGGCTTCGACCACACCTGACGACCGTCGATCGGTGAGGATCAGGAGACTTTCCTTGCGGTCGAGCCCCTGAACCAAGATGCGGGCGCGGATAGCGACATCGGCTCCCCGCTCGCCGCGAGACACCCTGACCTCCAGCGATACGTTGCCCGCCTTGACCCGCCGCATCTGAAGGATTGAGTAATCGCCCGAAATCCGGGGTTGCGCCTCACCAACCTCTTCGGAGTAGTCGGTGGACTTGAAACCGATGAAACTGGTTATCACCACCTTCCCCTTCTCGTCGACCTCCTCAGGGGGGTACCCGCTCTCCTCCAGGAGCT
>CBDUYA010000060.1:0-11973 GCA_965371335.1 uncultured bacterium
CCGGTGGTGAAATCGTTCAGGATGAACCAGTCGCCCTTGCCGCGGCGGTCGTGGAAGTCGCCGAACACCAACAGGAACCCTTCGTAGTCTGCGGAGTTCGGATCGTCACCGGTCGCCTGGGAGAAACGGCCGTAGACGCGGTGGTTGTTGCTGCTGCGGTTCCAGTTGTAGCCGAAGAACGCCTCGACCACGCTCCCCTCGGCATCCTCATCGGTGAAGCCGTTGCCGGTGCCGTCTATGTTGCCGAACTGCATGGCGTACTCGAGGTTCCAGACAAAGCCGTTCTCGCCCATCACGTCGTGGGCGTAGCGGGCGCCGAGCGTGGCGATGTCAGCCACGGGCTTGAGATTGCCCGTTTCATCGCGGAAGTCCTGATACATCAGGTAGACGTCGAACTCCTGGTCGTCCTTGAACTCCCACGTGGCGTACCCGCCGAAGAAGTTCTGGCCTTCATCGGGCGGGTCGATATCGACCTCGGTGTCGCCGGGGGGGAGACTGCTGGCGATGTTGGCGGGGAAACTGCCGATCGACCCCTCGGACGGGCGGGAAAACCAGATGGTGACGTCGACCTTGTCCAGATCCCAGCGGCCGGTGATGCCGTCATGCGAAATGCCGCTGTAGAAGTCGAGGTCGCCGAGGAGCAGCTCGTTGCCGAGCACCAGCTCCTGCCGGCCGAAGGTGAGGGAGAAGCTGTCGCTCCACACCTTGTCGAGGGTGACGCTCCCCTGGTAGAGCTCGACCCCATCGCCACTGGCCTGGCCGCCGAAGCCGTCCCGGAACGGATTCGAGGAGATGGAGGAGTCGCTGCCGCAGCAGAACTTCTCGGTGCCGCCGCCAACGCCCGAGTTCTGGATTTCGATCCAGGTGGAGACGTTCTTGGTGAAGTTCCCCTCGAACGCCAGCCGCACCCGGTACGGCAGGAACAGCGCCTGGTCGTCCTCGTTGTCGTCGAAGTCTTCCTGGTTGGCGAGATGCTCGGCACGGAAGCGAACCTCGCCGTGAATCTTGAACTTGTCGTCGTCCGCTGCCCAGGCCGGCGGCGCCACGAGGGCCACCAGGGCCGCCGCAAAGATCGCCATGTAGATCAACTTCTTCATCGGTCGGTCTCCTCTGTAGGGGTTGGAATTCTGGAGCACCTGAATCTGTAGCACCTGAAAACGAAAGCCGATCAGAATCAATTCCCGAACCGTCACTGCACGAACCCCGCTCACCTCCCTGAGGCGCAGGCACAGCCTCGGCGCGTTATCTGAAATCCAAGTGAACTTCCAGGTGTGTACGGCTTGCTCGACACACACCGATACCCGAATCAAGGAGATTCCCTGCAAAGGTGCTGCCAATTCACAGCAGAGACGCTCGAATTGAGTTATCGTGTTGTCTGGAAAAGAGTTGTCGCGACGGCTTGGCGGCGGCGGGGGGCGCAATTCAGGGCGATCGCCCGGAAAAAGATCCAGGTTATTGGATATCAGTCCGGTCGCATGGATAGGGAGGGTCGCGGGGAGGCTGGCGCCGGCGGACGAAGCCGGGTATACACGCCATTCGTTTGACTGTCTCCAGGGACGGCATTATATAAGATGCGGCCTGTCGGTCATTCCGCCGGCCAACGTCCTGCTGGAGTGTCTTGCGATGCCACTTGAACGCCTGCATTATCTGACGCTGTTGCTCCTGCCTGCCTTCGTTCTTGCCCTGGCGGCCGGCTGCTCGTCCCCGCCTCCCGCCGGGGTGGCGGCGCCTGACGAGGGCACGCCCCCGGCGTCCGCGGCGACCGGGCCGGGCGGGCCGCAGGCGGCGGCGCCGACCGCGGTGCCTCAAGCCTCGCCCGGCTCCCGTCCCGACCAGAAGCCGTCGCCCGGATTGAAGTGGGCTGACGCCACGATTCCGGCCGGTACGTCGATCGTGGTCGGCCTGCAGGAACGGATCGACTCCGGTTCGGCGCGCAGTGGAGCGATTGTGCGGGCGGTGACCGAGGCCCCGGTCGTGGTCGGCGAGATTGAAGCACTGCCCTCCGGATCGACCTTCGATGGCTTCATCGGTCAGGTGATCCCGGCGAACGAAGAGGGGGAAAGCGGTGGCACGGTGGCGCTTCGCTGGCGGCTGGTGCGCACTCCGGTCGGTTCGGCGGCCGCCGTCAAGGTGGAGATCGTTGCGGCCGAGCCGGCTCCGGGCGGGAGCCCCGGCCTGACCGTCGCCGGCCCGGAGGCCGTCGTCGAGGGGGTTTCCGGCGGCACGGTGCTGGCCGCCGGGGTGAAAGGCGAGGAACTTGTGTTGGACAAGGGGACCCGGCTGACGCTGGTGCTGTCGGATCCGGTGCCGATCAAAGTGCGATTGTGAATCGCAAGAGGAGACTCAACATGAATGTCGCCCGTCTGTTGTCGTTGGGGATCGCGGGGCTGATGCTGGCCGCGCTCGCCGGTTGTGGCGGTCAGCCCGCCACGGAGAACGAAATCGCCCGGAGTGACCCTGGAGAAGCCATGGAAGCCCCGGCGCCTCCTCCTCCTCCTTCGTCGTCATCGACCCGGTCCGCGCCGCGGCCGAGCGGAGCGATTCCGGAAGAGCGCCGGGCGGCGCCTGCTCCCCGGAAGCCCTCGCCTCCGCCGACCGTCACCGTGACTGTTCCGCCGGGGACGCAGATGAAGATCGCCTTCAACACGGAGCTGACCTCGGCCACCGCCGTCGAGGGGGACAACGTCACGGTGCGCCTCGAGTCACCGCTGATCGCGGGCGACCGGGTCGTCTTTCCGGCCGGCAGCCGGGTGGAGGGGAAGGTGACCGGCGTGAAGCCGGCCAGCAAGGGGTTCAAGGATACTGGCGGCGCGATCTCCGTCTCCTTCGACCGGATCGTTTCACCCAACGGCCGCAAGGCGGCGATCGTCGCCGGCTTCACCAAGGTCGCCGAGGGGAGCGGCAAGAAGAAGGCGGCGATCATCGGCGGCAGCGCCGCGGGCGGCGCCGTGCTCGGCAAGGTGCTCGACAAGGATGCCGCGGGCGCCGCGCTGATCGGCGGCGCCATCGGCACGGCGATCGCCGGGTCGACCAAGGGGCGGGAAGCGGTCCTGCACCCCGGAGAGCAGCTCGGCCTCGCCCTGGAGGAGGCGATCAGGGTGACGGTGCGGCGCTAGTCACAACGGAACGACCGGCTCCGATTCGCAGCATCCTGTCCCGGTATTGCGTTGGTCGGTGACCGGTCCATCAGGCGCAGGCAAGAAAGAAGCCCGGCGCACCAGCCCGAGGTCAGTCGGGCCTGCGTGCACCGGGCTCTTTTTTGCCGGGCGGGCCGCGGACGGCGAATCCCGCCCCCGATTGAACTCCTTGCAGATCATTCCTTCACGTGGACATCGACGTCGCACGGCACCGACTGCATGTTGCCGTGGCCGTCATCCATCGCGACGTTCATGGTGAAATGGGCCCAGCCGTTGCCATCATGGCCGGTGCGTTTTCCGGGGCCGCTCTTCGAGTGGCCGACCATCTTGCCGGTGCCCTGGACCTTCAGGGAATCGAACACGAAAGTGACTTCGACGCCATCCCCCATACGCTTCCCGCCGACTAGCCGGCCGGTGACGCCGTTGGGGGAGAACCCGGTGCCGCGCGTCCCGAAGCTGAGCACCGGGCCGCAGATGCCGTCGCAGGTGAACTTCACCTTGAAGGTGACCGGGGTGCCGACGGTGTAGTTCCTCACCTGGAACCCGCAGTCGTACGTCAAGGTGTTGGACCCCGACGAATGGTTGCAATCCCGATCCCGCATGGTCGCCTCCGCCGACAGCGGTGTGGCGGCGAAGCACAGGAACAGAATCGCCAATGCCGGTACGAACAACAGGGGACGCTTCATTATCTGTCCACCTCCAGAGCGGCCATCTGTCACTGCGGGCCGCATATCATCCTGAAGCGAAGCAATCCCGATACCATGTCGCGCTTCTGGACGCGCATCCGCGAGGTCCGCCCTAAGCCCCTATCCTGCAACACCGGCGCGGCAATTCCGCCAGCGTAATTGTGCCGTCCAACTGGACAGATCACGGTTCGGTGGCGACAACGGATGGCGGTTGGGGGGCGTTTTTTGTCCGTCGCGGAAGGGAAAATCAGTGTTCCAGGATCTGCTGGAAGCGGGCGTCGTCCCGGATCGGGTCGAAGTCCGGTTCGGTCTGCATCAGCTCGATCGGCAGGTAGCCATGCTCGCGGCCAAGGGCGAGGCTGGCGGCCGCCTGTGCGGCATCGCCCGTCAGTGCCTGAGCCCGGGCGAGACGATAGTGGGCGGCACCGAGGCGGCTCGAAGCGATGCGCTCCGCCGCGACCTGCAGGGCCCGCGTCGCCGGCGCCTGGCGGGCGAGCGGGCGGTCTCCACCCCTGGTGCGAATACGAACCAGCCGCAGCGTGGCAGCCGCGAGGTCGAGAAGGTCGTCCCCGGGGTCACCGTTCATGATCGTCTGCTCGAGCGTCTCCGCCGCCTCGCCGATGCGGTCGGTGCCAGCGAGCAGGTCGGCCAGCCGCAGCGCCAGACGCGACGGCGCTTGGGGACGGCCCGAGGCCTCTTTCAGCAGCTCCTCCGCCCTGCCGTGCCGGCCGCGCTGCTCGAAGTATTGCGCCAGATCGTCGTAGGCGCGGAACATGAACTGGCGCCCGCGGATCGGCCCGTCATAGTCGTGCGGGACCCGCTCAATCAGGGTGCTGAGGAAGTACTCGGCCTCGGCCGGTCGATCGAGCTGCAGCAGGCAGTACCCCTTGCCGTACAGCATGAGGAGGGTCGACAGATTGCCGTTGGGAAGCAACTCGAGGTCCGCGTAGTTGGCGAGGGCGCCCGAATAGTCCCGGATCTTCACGTGGAGGGCGGCCTGTCCCTGCTGGATGCGACGCTCCGCGTAGTCCCACTCGCGCCGCAGGGCGGCATACAGTCGGCTCGCGCTGCCGCTGCGCGCGGCCTGCTGCAGGGCGGCGGCGGCGCCGAACTGCAACGCAATCGACCCCGGATCGAGATCGATCGCCTGCCCGTACAGCTCGATGGCGGAGGCGTACTGTTTCGCTTCCCGCAGAGCGGAGGCGAGGGCGCCCAGAACGCGGGGCGACCACGGATCGATCACGGCCGCGCGCCGCGCGGCGGCGAGCGCCTCCTCATGTTCTCCGCGCAGGCGGAGCACGACGCTGAGGGCGAGGTGCGTCCCGGCCGCCTCCGGGGCGAGCTTCACCCCCTGGCGCGCTTCCTCCAGGGCGGGGGTCAGCCGGTCGGCGGCGGCGAGCGCCAGGGCGAGGGTGGCGCGGAACCGCCCCTCTTCGGGCGCCATGGCGACGGCACGGCCGGCCGCCTCGAGCGCTTCGTCGAGACGGGTCTCCGTCTCGTCCAGGCCGAGCGTGTAGAGGTAGGTCGAGATTCTCGCCAGGCCGGCGTGAGCCTCCGGCAGATCGGGATCGAGCGCCAGCGCCTTCCCCAGCAGTGTCGCCGCGTGAGCCTGGGCCTCCGGGCGGGGTCGCTCGAGGTGCTCCAGTCCGCGCCGCAGATAGACGGCCGCCTCCGGGGAGAAGCTCTCCCGCCGCGGCGGACCTTCGGCCGCTCCCGCCATGGCGGGACCGAGCGGCACGAGACAGAACAGGAGAACGGCGGCGCGGGAGGGGAGAATCAGAGATCGCTGCCGAAATTGCGACCGAGCAGATCGAGGAGACGCCAGCGGAGACGCCCGGCGAGCCGGTTGACCGGATGGTCGCGGGGAAGGGAAGCGAACATCGGCTGTCCCCGCTTCTCGTGCCGCTCGAGTGCGGCGAGGATGCGAAAATGGTTCGGCTTCAGCTTCAATCCCCGCTCGAAGGCATCGAAGGCCGGCCCGCGCTGCCGGTTGCGCAGGTAGACGATCCCCATGTTGCACAGCAGATCGGCGTCGTAGAACTCCCTCTTCACCGCCCGCTGGCACAGCTTCACCGCCTCCTCCGACCGCCCGTTGATCAGCGACAGAGCCAGGCCGAGATAGGAAATGTATTTCATCCTCAGGGGTTTGGCTGGCCCTTCCCGGTCCAGGTCGATCGCCTGCTGAAAGCAGGAGGCCGCTTCCTTGCGGGCGCGCCGCCTGAGATGCGCGAGCCCGCGACGGAATATCTCCTCGGAAGAGACCGGATGGGGGCTGGTTTCCGCGGTGGCGCTGGCTTCCATCGGACCTCGCCCGGGAAAACGAACGGTATTTGACCATGTTTCAATATAGCTCCGGGGCTCGCACTGTCAACCTGATATGCCCCCGAGTCCGCGCCCTGGTGCCGCCCGGTCTACTCTTCCTCCTCGCTGTCCGAGTCGAATTCGGTGGTGCTGGAAAACTCGCCCGGAGTCGGTATCGGCAAGGAAGGGAGGGGCGATGGTGCCGGCGGCGTCATCGGCGGAATGTACGGCTCCGGCTGGGGAGCCACCCGCCGCGCCGGCCTGGCGGTCTTCCGGGCGGCCGGCTTGCGGGCCGGCGTTCTGCGCCGTGCGATCTTGCGCGCCGGTTTCCTGCGCCCCGTGGCCTTCTTGTGACCGGCCGCCTTCCTGCGGCGGGCCGGTTTGCGCGCGGCCGTCTTGCGCCGGACTTTTTTCCCGGCACTCCTGGAGTGGGCCGGTTTCCTGCGGCTCGCCGCCTTTGTGCGCCGCACCGGCTTCGTGCGGCGGACAGCCTTCTTGCGCCGGGGCGCCTTCTTCTTTGCGGCTTTCCCCTTTTTCTTTTTCGCCACGGTTGAACCCCCTTGGTCGCTTCCTGTGGACAGCGGTCCGGGAACGCGGGGTCAATACACCACGAAGATCCTTTTCTTGTCAAGAAGTGTGGCCGGCTCAGGATCCGGCTGCCGCCGTGCGGATCCGCTCACGCCGTTTCCGATCGATGGCGCTCAAGCGGCGCTTGCGCAGGCGAATGACCTTGGGCGTGATCTCGACGAGCTCATCGTCGGCGATGAACTCGATGCAGTCCTCGAGGGTCATCTCCCTCGGCGGGGTGAGACGGAGGGATTCATCCGCTGTCGAGGCGCGCATGTTGGTCAGGTGTTTTCGTTTGCAGGGGTTCACAACGAGGTCGTTGTCGCGCGCGTTCTCGCCCACCAGCATTCCCTCGTAGACCCGAACGCCCGGGCCGAGAAACAGCCTGCCGCGCTCCTCGAGGTTGTATAGCGCATAGGTCACCGTCACGCCCGCCTCCTTCACCACCAGAGCGCCGCGCAGGCGGACCGGAAGGTCACCACGGTACGGGCCGTACTTGTGGAACAGGTGCGACATGATCCCGGTCCCGCGCGTTTCGGTGAGAAACTCGCGACGGAATCCGAGGAGGCCACGCGCCGGAATGACGAACTCCAGGCGCACCCGGCCGGTTCCGGCGCCGCTCATGTCGGTGAGTTCTCCGCGCCGCGTGCCCACGATTTCCATGATGCGTCCCATGTAGGTCTCCTCGAGGTCGAGCACCAGATACTCGATCGGCTCGAGCAGAGCGCCCGATGGATCGCGGCGCAGGATGACCTGTGGGCGGGAGAGCTGAAATTCGTACCCCTCGCGGCGCATCGTCTCGGCGAGGATTGACAGATGGAGCTCGCCGCGCCCGGAGACCCGCTGCGTGTCGGGTGAGTCGGTCTCCTCCACCAGCAGCGCGACGTCGGCGAGGGCCTCGCGCGTCAGACGGTCCCGCAGATGGCGCGAGGTCACGAAGCGCCCGTCCTGGCCGGCGAATGGGGAATCATTGACGACGAAGTCGATCGACAGGGTCGGTTCATCGACCTGGATCGGCGGCAGGGCTTCGGGGCTCTCCGGGTCGGCGATCGTCTCGCCGATCTGAATCTCGGGGATTCCCGCCACCGCGACGATCTCACCGGCGCCGGCCATGTCGACCTCCTGGCGCTTCAGCCCCTCGAAGATCTCCACGCGGGTCGCCTTGTGCGTCTCCCGGCTCCCGTCCAGCTTCAGGAGCGCGATCGGGTCGCCGCTGCGGAGCGTGCCGCGGTGGATGCGTCCGATCGCCATGCGGCCGACATAGTCGTTGTAGTCCACGTTGGCGATCTGCAGTTGCAGCGCCGCGGCCCGGTCTCCGGGGGGGAGAGGAATCTCCTTGAGGATGGCCTCGAGGAGCGGTTTGATGTCGGACGATTCATCCTCCAGCTCACGCTTGGCGTAGCCTTCCTTGGCCGAGGCGTACAGATGTGGGAAGTCGAGCTGGTGATCGCTCGCGCCAAGATTGATCATCAACTGGAAGACCTCGTCGAGGACCTCATGCGGCCGGGCATCCGAGCGGTCCACCTTGTTGATGACGACGATCGTCTTCAGGTCGAGTTCGAGCGATTTCTTGAGGACGAAACGGGTCTGCGGCAGAGGACCCTCGGCGGCATCGACGAGCAGGAGCACGCCTTCGACCATGCCGAGGATCCGCTCGACCTCGCCGCCGAAGTCGGCATGCCCCGGGGTATCGACGATGTTGATCTTGATCCCACGGTGGTGGATCGAGGTGTTCTTCGCGAGGATCGTGATGCCGCGCTCTCTCTCGAGATCGTTGCTGTCCATCACCCGCTCGGTCACGCGTTCGTTGGCTCTGAACGTGCCGGTCTGCTGCAGCATGCGATCGACGAGCGTCGTCTTGCCGTGATCGACGTGCGCGATGATGGCAATGTTTCGAATGTCCTCGCGGCGACCTGAATCGCCCATTCTGTTTCACTCCTCGTCAAGGGGAACGGCCGGCGGCCCGCCCCGGGCACCCCGGCGCCATGTCCGGTGCCGTCACCGGCGGAGCTTGGAGACGGAGATTATAGCGCGGTTGCTACTCGATCCTGAAACGGGGCTTCGGCTGTGAGGAGACCCTGGCCGGGCGCGATGGCTCGGGGGCCGCGCGGCGCTTCTCCATCAGGATCTCACGCAGCCCGGTCTTCAGATAGTATTGCTCGATGATCCTGAGTCCCGTGAACATCTTTTCAATGTCGCGGTTCTGGTAAACCTGGCGTGGCATCGGCGCAAACGCCGTCTCCGCGTGGGAGAAATGGTTGTCATCGACGATCCGGTACCGTCGGGGTCTGGCCGGCGCCGTCGCGCGGCGGGCGTGAAAGAAAGAAAGCATCAGCCCGCCCGGTTTCAGGATGCGCCGTATGTCAGCCGCGACGCGCCGGGCCGATTTGGGATCGTAGAAATCGATCACATCCCAGGTGACAATGGCGTCGAACGACGCGTCAGCGAAGCTGAACGTTGTCGGAAGGGGGCTCTTCCATGCCACCCCGCCGGTGGGCGTGGCCGGCCTGGCTGCGGGCGCCGGATTGCCGGCCTGGTGAAAGATGCGCGGGGGGAGAACGATGTGACGTCTCGGACGGCGTCCCGGGCGGGCCGGCATCGTCCCCGGAGGCGCCGTTGCGGCCGCTGCCCCGGGGGGAGGACTGGTGGTCTCCCGGACCAGCGGCAGCGCCGCCGGGGCCGGGCGGAGTGGCGGAATCGACTCAGTCTGGGTCTCGCCGGCGGCAGGCCCGGCCGGGACAGTGTCGAGAGCCGTGCGGGGCGGCCCCTCCTCGAGGCAGGCCAGCAGGTCCTCGATCTGCAGCCGGCAGCCGACGCGCCCGAAGAATTCGATGTTCCTGCCTGAAAGACGACCGAGATCGAGAATTGTCGGGCGCTCGGCCGCGCGGATCCACTTGATGAACCGAGGGAGGACGTGCGATCGCAGCGATTCTTCCTGCGCCGAGTCGCCAGCGGCAGGCTTGGTCTGCCGCTGGCGACCGAAGATATTCAACATCCGCGTCACTCCCCGGGCGATCTGCGATGGTGGTCTTTCCCCGGCGTCTGGACGGGTTGGGGCCCGGGGCCGCCGGTCAGGCGCGTGGCTGGCCCTTCAGCGGCAGATCCTCCTTGACCTCGGGGATGCGGCGGATGACGTCGGCCCGCTCGGACTTCGGCGCGCGCGATTCGGCGCCCCGCTCCATGTCGACGCTGCCCTTGAAGTGAGCGCCGTCGGCGATGGTGATGCGGGGAGCGGCGATGTTGCCGATCAGACGACCGGTCGGCGCGATTTCGACCCGCTCGGCGGCGTTGGCGTTACCGGAGACCTCGCCGGCGATGACGATCGTCTTGGCGTAGAGATCGGCCTTGATCTTGCCGTTGGGGCCGATGGTGAGGTTGTGCTCGCGCAGGTTGATCTGACCATCGATGCGGCCATCGATGGTCAGGTCTTCGTCACCCTGCAGCTCGCCCTTGATCTGGATTGATGGACCTATGTTCACGATGATGCGACCTCCCCTGCTGGTGTCCGGGATGTATGCCGGATTGACTCCGGGCTCGGCGCTGGGGCGCGTGCCAGTCTCTTTCCTATCCCACATCGAACCCTCCTGACCTTAAAAGACCCAGAACGGCCTGGGTGTGTCCTGAACTTCCCGCAGCAACGAATAACCTCCCCGCTGGCCGCGGGCGGGAATATTTCGGCTGCCAGGCCAGGCGCACAGCCCGCGCGGGAACGCCGGGCTGCGACCACGGCGGCCTCGCGACGATCACACGCTACCGCCGCCGATCATCAATGGAGATGCGCTGCCTTAATAGCACACGGCCCATGGACCGTCAAGGCAATGTCTCCGGCCTGTCAAACAACCGACGGTATGTATAATGGCTGCTCGTCGCCGCGGCAACCTTGCGGATCAGATTTCTGCCGATATGCATGCAACATCGTGTCGATTAAGGGTTCTGTGGGGCCTCGTTCTTCTCTTCATCGGCGCCCCGGCGACGCTGGCCGGCGAGCAGCGTCTCAGCGACGAGCGACTGGCAGGCCTCCTCTCCGCGGCCGGTGATGCAGAAGCGCGAGCCGCGCTTCTGCATCAGCTCGGAGAGGCCGCCGTCGCCTGTCCTGCGCTGGCGGGGTTCGGCACACGCGCCGATCCCGCCATCCGTGAGCAGGCGGTGCGGTCGATGGAGCAGGCAGGATGCGCCGCCATCGAGTACTACCGGCCCTTCATGCGTGACCCGCATGCCTGGGTGACCGATGCGTTGGTAACGGCGATCGAACGGCATCGTATCGGCGAAGGGGTCCCGTTTCTCATCCGCCACCTCCCCGATCCGAGACGGATCCTCTCCGGCCGGGGCGTCTGGACGGTCGGGGAGCGCGCCCATCGGGCCTTGCGCGTGGTGAGCTGCCAGTCGATGCACTATGACCCCGGCGCATCCCCGCAGGAGCGTGCGCGAGCGGCGGTGAGGTGGAACACCTGGTACGCCGAGCATGGTGGCGAGCCGCGTGCGAAGTGGTTGGAGGCTGGCCTGGAACGGGCCCGCGTCTATCTGGCCAGCGACGGAGAGCAGCGCCGCCTCGAGGGGCTGGAACTGATCCTTCTGATCGGCACACCGGGAGGACCCGCCCTGCAGGCGGCCTTCCGCCGCGACTCCGAGGACCTCGAGACCTCATTGATCTGCACCCCCGAAGAGCCGCCGCGAGTGACCGAGGAAGTGCCCTGTCGCTTCGAAGTGTCGAACCGGTCCGATCGACGAGTCGCCTTCATTCCGGGAGAGGTGGTGGGGGTGGCTCTCCACCGGCGTGATCCCGGGGGCGGTGAAGGGCCCTCCGTGAGCCCTCTTCAATCGTCGTCCCCGCCGGAGTCGCTTCCCGCCGGCGAATCGATGGCGGGATGGATCGATCGGGTCGTCGACCTGGCACCGGGGGAGCGGGTCCAGTGGCCGCTCCGGATCGGTCCGGTCCAATCCGCCGGCCGTTACGAGGTGCGGGGGACCCTTTTCGACCTATCCGCGCACATCGTCAACCGGGAGAAGGCGGGAAAAGGCGGGGTATCGATGGCGATCGAGGCGAGCACGATCGTGCGATTCGAGCAGTAGCCGGCTGCCACCACACCACCGTGTGAGCCGCCCCCCGCAAGGCTTTGAGGCGTGGGAGGCGCTGTAGATGCGATGGGATATGGCATAATGGCAACGTCCGGCGATTTTCCCCCGGCAGACCTGAAATCTTAATTAGGACGGCAAAATAGTTGCTGCCCCAGGAAACATCCAGTGATTATTTTCTTGTTGACAATTACATTTTTGACCGTATT
>CBDUYA010000061.1:0-11953 GCA_965371335.1 uncultured bacterium
CCGACCTGTGACGCCTCGGGTCACGGCGAAGGCCAGACGTTTATCGGTATAGGAGATCTTACGACGGATGCCACCGGTAACGTCGGCATCTCGCTCGGTAGCGGAGGAGCAGTACCGGCCGGAGACTTTCTCATAGCGACGGTCACTGATGATATGGGGAACACTTCGGAGTTCTCCGCCTGCACCGCCGCGACCGGCGTCGCTCCGCTCGCGCTCGAGGGCGTGATCTGGGATCTGAGCAGCGGCCCGCGCATCATGTGGGAGGAGTCGCTCGGCGCCACCGAATACAATGTTTACGTCGGCGGGCCCGGGAACCTCGCGCACCTCGCCGATGGTGATCTCGATTCGTGCCGGCAGACCAGCGTCGAGGCTGCGACCTTCTTCGACATCCCGGTCACCCAGACGCCGCCGCTCGGGCAGATGCTCTGGTGGATCGTCCGGCCGCAGGGCCCGTACGGCGAGGGAGATCCTGCCGAGGGCTCGGCCGGCCCCCGGAAACATGACAGCACCGGGGTCTGTGGCGGCTCCTGCGCCCACGACAAATGCGGCACCGGGGCGATGCTCGAATCGGCCTGCGATCCGTGCGTGTCGATGATCTGCGCGACCGATTCGTTCTGCTGCGACAATTCGTGGGATTCCCAGTGCGTCCAGGAGGCCCGCTCGATCTGCGGCAGCCTCGCCTGCGGGGATAGCCAGGGCACCTGCCTGCATTCGCTCTGCGCCACCGGCCCGGCGCTGAAGACGCTGTGCGACAGCCCGCCGGTCAGCCCCTCCTGCGTCGAGGCAATTTGCAACCAGGACTCGTTCTGCTGCACCAATTCGTGGGACGGCCTTTGCGTCAACCAGGTTACGACACTCTGCAACAAGAGCTGCCTGTAGCCAGGGGGGAGCGGCCGCCCCGGCCCTCGCCGGGGCGGTCGCTGGTGCCGGCGGTGTGTGAGACGTGCCAGGCCCCGCCAGGGGCCTGGCGCTAAATCCATGATATGGTTCTATTTACACGCATTGTGAGGTTGCCCACCCCGACTTGACCCGCTCCCCACCCGGCCTTAAGTTGAAGTGATGATTCGATTTCCCCCGCCCGCCCCCGACAGGCGCGAAGTCGGGGTCCTCCTGGTCGAGGCCTCGGCCAGCGAGGCCGGGCTGTTGCAGATGCTCCTCTCGAAAAGCAACGTAACGATCCACAAGGTGACCCGTGCCGGCACGGTCGATGAGGCGCTCGGGCTGCTCGACCAGGAGACCTTCGACGTCGTGCTGCTCGACCTGAGCGTCTCCGGCAATCCCGGGCTCGAGCCGCTGCGACGGCTGCACGGCCGCACCGCGTCCGCCCACATCCCGATCGTCGCGATGACCGAGGATGCGCACGAGGAGCTGGCGCTCGCCGCCCTGAAGGCGGGCGCCCAGGAATACCTGGTGCGGGGCGAGTTCCAGGCACGCGCCCTGGTCCGCACGATCCGGCGCGCCATCGATCGACAGCAGATGCTGGCGCAGCTCGGTGAGTCGCTGGAGCGGGAGCTCTATCTCGGCTCGCACGACAGCCTGACCGGCCTGCCCAACCGCTACCTGTTCAACGATCGGCTTTCGCAGGCGCTGCTGAGCCACCGGCGCCAGCAGGGCTGGCTCGGTGTGCTCTACCTCAACCTCGACCGCTTCAAGTCGGTGAACGAGACACTCGGTCACACCGCCGGCGATCAGCTCGTGCAGGCGGTCGGCCGGCGGCTGGTCTCCTGCCTGCGCTCCAGCGACTCGACGGCGCGCCTCGGCGGCGACGAGTTCACCATCCTGCTGCCGCAGATGAGCCATGGTCTCGACGCCTCGAAGGTCGCCCAGAACATCGAGCGGGCGCTGGCCAAACCGTTCCGGCTGGCCGGCCGGGAGATCCACGTCACCGCCAGCATCGGCATCGCCATCTCGCCCGACGACGGCGCCGAGGCCGAGGTCCTGATCACCAACGCCGAGGCGGCGATGCGGCACGCCAAGAACGCCGGCGGCCGCGGCCACTGCTTCTACACCTCCCGCATGAACGCCTCGTCGCACCGGCTGCTGACCCTCGAGGGACACCTGCAGGAAGCGATCGAGAACGACCAGCTCTCGCTTCACTATCAGCCGATCATCGACGGACGGACCGGCCACATGGTCGCCGGCGAGGCACTGGTGCGCTGGCAGCATCCCGAGTTCGGGATGATCCCACCGCTCGATTTCATCCCGATCGCCGAGACGCGGGGTCTCATCGGGCCGCTCGGCGCCTGGGTGCTGCGCACCGTCTGTCGCCAGATCGTCGACTGGCAGCAGGGCGGCTGCCGGATCGTTCCGATCGCCGTCAACGTCTCGCCCAAACAGTTTCTGGAAACCGATTTCCTGGGGCTGGTGATACAGACGCTGATGGATTCCGGAATCGACGGCACCCACCTCCACCTGGAGATCACCGAGAGCTGCGTGATGCACGACGTCGACATGGTCGTCGAAGCCCTGATCGCGCTGAAGCAGCTCAACATCAAGTTCGCCATCGACGACTTCGGCACCGGCTTCTCGTCACTCAACGTCCTGCGCAAGCTGCCGCTCGATTCGCTCAAGATCGATCGAACCTTCGTCCGGGACGCCGCCGAGGACGAGGGAAGCGCCACCGTCGTCTCCGCCATCATCGGCCTCGCCACCAACCTGGGACTCGAGGTGATCGCCGAGGGGGTCGAGACCGAGGAGCACCGCCAGTTATTGCTGGAGCGGGGCTGCACCACGATGCAGGGGTTCTACTTCGCCAAGCCCCAGCCGATCGGCCCGTTCACCCGGCTGTTGCTGGCGGGTCAGAACCTTCTCCCGGAACAGAAGCTCACCGCCTGAGACGCTGCCCCTCCCGGCGCGCATCACTCGGTCCGGTCCCGCTCGATCTTGGTCGCGCCCGCGCCCGGGTGTATCATCGCGCCCCAGGGGACTTCGCATGCACCGTCCATTCGCCCGCCCACATTCCATCCGGGCCACGCGCAGCGGCGCCCGGTTCGTGTCCCTGGTCGGACGCGGTGGCGCTGTCGTCGCGGCCGCGTTCCCCGTTGTGGCACTTCTCGCCGCCACCCTGTTCCTCTCCGCCTGTGCCACCAACCCGGTGACCGGGCGCCGCGAGCTGTCCCTCGTGTCGTCGTCGCAGGAAATCGCCATGGGGCGGGAGGCAGCGGAGGAGGTGGCGAGTTCCATCGGTGTCTATCCCGACGGGGCGCTGCAGGGGTACGTCGCCAATATCGGGAAGCTGATGGCGGCCAGCTCCGAACGGCCCGATCTTCCCTGGTCGTTCGCCGTGGTCGATGACCCGTCGGTGAACGCCTTCGCGCTGCCGGGTGGCTTCATCTTCGTGACCCGCGGCATGCTCGCTCACATGAACTCGGAAGCGCAGCTCGCCGCCGTGCTGGGGCACGAGATCGGCCACGTCACCGCCAAGCACTCGGTGCACCGCATCAGCCGCGCCCAGTTGACCCAGTTCGGCCTCGGCGTCGGCTCCATCCTCAGCGAGGATCTGCAGCGCCTCGGCGACCTCGCCGGAACCGGCGTCGGACTGCTGTTTCTGAAGTTCGGCCGCGACGACGAGAACCAGTCGGACCAGCTCGGCTTCAAGTACGCGCTGAACAGCGGCTACGACCCGCGCGAGATGGTGCCGGTGTTCGAGACGCTCAATCGGGTGAGCGCCGGCAGCGGCGCCGAGCGCCTGCCGCAGTGGATGTCGACCCACCCCGACCCCGGCGACCGGGTGGCGCGCACCGAGGAGCGCCTGCGCCACACCACCCTCCCCGCCTCGGGGCTGCGCGTCGGCAGGAACGATTATCTCGCCTATCTCGACGGCCTGACCTTCGGCGCCGATCCCCGCCTGGGATACTTCAAGGGGCCGGTTTTTTATCAACCCGACATGGCGTTCCGCCTCACCTTTCCCGATGGATGGAAGACCAACAACGGAGTCAACGCGGTGGTCGGTGTCAGCCCGGAGGAGGACGCGGCGATCGAGCTGACCCTGGCGGGCGAGCAGCCACCCTCGGCAGCCGCAGCGAAGTTTCTCGCCCAGGAGGGGATGGCGGCCGGCACCGCCTCATCCGACGCGATTAACGGACTCGGCGCGACGATGGCGCCGTTCCGCTTCACCTCCAGCCGGGGCGTGCTGGCCGGCCGGGTGGCGTTCGTCTCTCTTGCCGGCAAGACCTACCGCATCCTGGGCTACGGCAACGAGCAGAGCGAGCAGAGCAACCGCGATGCCATGCACGCCACCTTGACCAGCTTCCGCAAGCTGACCGACCGGGCGGCGCTGGCGGTGCAGCCGGCCACGATGGAGGTCATCGCGGTCGATCGCGCCATGACCGTTCAGGAGTTCAACCGGCGCTACCCGTCGACCGTTCCGCTCGAGACGGTCGCCCTGCTCAACGGCCGCATCGCGGTCGAGCGGGTCCCGAAGGGCACCCTGCTCAAGCGGGTCACCGGCGGCACGCTGCCCGACTGAGTCCCGCGCGGCGCCATCTCGCCCGGTGCAATCCGCGCGGTGCCATCTCGCGTGGTGCCATCCGCGCGGCTTCGGCCTCAGGGACGATTGACGATCGAACGACCGGCGGGAGCGGTCGCCGGGGCCTTGCTCCAGCTCGAGCCGGCCTTCTCGATGGTGTAGTAAACCTTGATCGGCTCGATCTCCTCGAACAACCTCGGAACGACCTGCACCTCCATGTCGATCGTCAGATCGTCCCGGGCGATACTCTCCCCGAGCCAGCCGAGCAGCCGGCCGCCACCCTCGAGATCGACCACCACCAGGGTGTAGGGGGCGATCTCCTCAAAGCCGGTGGGGGCGGCCGAAATGAAAGTGTGGGTCAGCACCCTGCCCCGCCCGCTGTATTCCCTGAATTCGAACTCCCCCGCCAGACATTCGGGGCAGTCGGCGCGTGGAGGAAAGGTCGTGTAGCCGCACTTGCTGCAGGTGCTGCCCATCAGGCGGCCGTCCTTGAGGTGCACGGCGAAATCGGAGACCTTGGAAAAGGGGACGAAGCTGACCTTGCCGAACCATCCGAACATGACTCAGTCCCTCTTGAAGATGTGGACGAAGGTGTACTGTCCGATGCCGCCGACGTTGTGGGTCAGTCCGACGTCCGCGTCCGGCACCTGGCGTTCGCCGCACCGGCCGCGCAATTGCTGGACGATCTCGTAGGCCATGGAGACGCCGGTGGCGCCGATCGGGTGTCCCTTCGCCTTCAGGCCTCCGTCGACGTTCACCGCCACCTCGCCGCCGATATAGGAACGCTTCTCCTCGATGAACTTCCCCCCCTGCCCCTTTTCGCAGAAGCCGAGATCTTCGTAGGCCATGATCTCGGCGATGGTGAAGCAGTCGTGCACCTCGGCAACCTTGATCTGCTGCGGGGTGACCTCCGCCATCCGGTATGCCTGCCGGCCCGCTTCCTGCGCGGACGGAAGCCCCACCAGATGGGGCCGGCGCAGGACCGACATGCTCGCCGTGGCGCACCCCAGGCCATCGAGCCAGACGACCTTGTCGCTTCGCGCCTTCGCGCGGCTCTCCTCCGCCAGGATGAGACAGGCGGCGCCGTCCGCATTGGCGCAGCAGTCATAGACGCAGAATGGCGAGGCAACCGGATCGGAGCCCAGCGCCTTCTCCATGGTGATCTCTTTCCTGAACAGGGCGTTGGGGTTCTTGGCGCCGTAATGGTGGTTCTTGATCGCGACCTTGAGGAGCTGCTCGTGCGTGGTGCCGAACTCGTGCATGTGGCGCGTGGCGAACATCGCGTAGTAGCCGGGAAAGGTGGTGCCGAACACCGATTCCCACTGCACCTCGCCGACCCGCCCCATCAGCGCCAGGATCTCGGCGGTCTCCAGCTCGGTCATCTTCTGGCAGCCGATTACCGCCACCATCTTGTGAAGGCCGGACTGGATCGCCATCCACGCGGTGCGGATAGCGGCGCTGCCGGAGGCACACGCCACCTCCGTCAGCCAGGTCGGTCTGGGATTGAGGTTGAGGTACTCCTGCACGACGCCGGCGACCGAGCGCTGCTTGTGATACTCCGGCACGGCCGCGATCACCGAGGCGTCGAGCTCCTCCCGCTCGATCCCGGCATCGGCCAGGGCCGCGCGGAATACCTCGAAGGCGAGCTCCTGCACCGTTGCATCGCTGCGTCTGCCGAAGACTCCGTGTCCTGCTCCGATGATCCCGACTCGCGCCATCGACTCTTCCTTTAGATGTACTGCCCGCCGTCGATCTTGATGACCTCGCCGGTGATGTGCCGGGAGCGTTCCGAGGCGAGGAACGCCACCAGGTGAGCGATCTCTTCCGGCCTGGCGAACCTCCCCACGACCGTCTCCGCCAGGGCCGTGTTCTTGAACTCCGCCGGCAGCGTCTCCATCATGTCGGTCATGACCAGCCCCGGTGCGACGACGTTGACGTTGACGTTGAACTTCCCCAGCTCCTTGGCCAGCGACTTGGAGAGGGCGATCTCCCCCCCCTTGGCCGCCGCGTAGTTCGACTGCGCGAACTTGCCGCGCATCCCGTTGATCGAGGAGATATTGATGATCTTGCCGGACTTGACGTTCATAAAGTGGGTGGCGGCCGCCTTATTGTAGTTGAAGTACCCCTTGAGATTGACGTTGATCACCGCGTCCCACTGCTCCTCGGTCATCTTCCAGATCACGCTGTCCCAGGTGATCCCGGCGTTGCAGACGAGAATGTCGAAGCGGCCGAACGTCTCCACCACCTGTTGCACCATCTTCAGCGCATCACTCAAGCTGGAGACGTCGGCCTTGACCGCCAGGGCCCTGCGGCCCATCTTCTTGATCTCCGCCACCACCTCCCGCGCCCCGCTTTCGTGACGCCGGTAGCTCACCGCCACATCGGCCCCTTCGCGCCCCAGCTCGAGAGCGACGGCCCGCCCGATTCCAAGGCTGCCGCCGGTGACGATCGCCGCCTGACCCTTCAGTTCGAGATCCACGATTTCCCCTTTCCCGCATCAGCCGGCGAATCGGCTCCGGCGTGATCGAAAGCTCCGGTTGACCAGGTTCCTCCGCTCGCCGTCGGATGTGACTAATCTTCTCCCGCCGGCGCTTGGCGCGGGGCGGAGGCGGCACTCGTCAGCACCCGCAGCCACTCGCACAACTGGGTAAAGATGAGAAACTTGTCGTGCACCCGGCGCTGCGCGCTGCGCGCCAGCAGATCGCGCTTCGGGAGGTCGCGCAGGATATCGTCCAGCCGCCGGGCGATTTCTTCGTAATCGGCCGGGTTCTGCGTCAGGATCCCGTCGATCCCGCTGCGGATCTGCTGGCGCAGGCCGGAGGCGCGGGTCGCCAGCACCGGCACGCGCTTCCACATCGCCTCGGTGGCGGTGAGGCCGAACCCCTCACGGATCGAGTTCTGCACGATGATGGTGGAGCAGCGCTGCAGGGCGTTCACCATCAGGGCGTTCTCCTTCCTCGAGCCCATCGGCAGGGTGAGCAGCGCCACGTCCCGCTGGATCTCGGGCGGCAGGGCGCAGTAATCGGCCGACAGATCCTCAAGCACACTCTGGCCCTCCGGATCGTCCTGGACGGAGGCCGGATCGGGCCCCGCCAGGATCAGCCGGACGATCTCGACGCGGCGCCGCCGGCGGGGCGACCAATTGCGGGACGGATCGTGCATCCATCTTTTCAACCTCACGAAGCCCTCGAGGAGGGGGCGCAGACCCTTCAGCCGATCCCAGCGGGAGACCTGCGTGACGATCGGTCGGTAGAGCAGACCAATCTCCTCCGGATCGACCGCCGGCCCGAACGACCCGTCCGGCTGCAGCCGGCGGGCCTGCTGGGAGAACGGCGGGGTCAGGACCGGGTGAGGCTCGGACTTGAGCCCCGCATTGCACAGAATGCCGACCAGCTTGTGGGGCGGCAGCTCGCGGTTCTTGTGGCTGAACGGGTCGAGCCCCGGATGGATGATGGTGGCGCGGCCGGCGAGGTAGTCCGGGATGTACTCGGGGGCGGAGAAGACCGTCCGGTCATAGACTTCGGCGTACGGTTTGAGAAAGCGCCAGGCGGCGCGCGTGGCCGGCAGATGCTCGTCGTGCCCGATGTGGCAGCGCCAGATGATCCGCAGCCCGAGCTCTTCCTTGAGGATGGCGCCCATCGCCAGCGGCTGCGGATCGTGAATCACCAGGATGTCGTCGGGGCCCAGGTGCGGCTTTAGCGCCTCGGCGCCCTGCCGGTTGACCGACTCGAACAGCTCGCGATCCTCGCTGGTGAGGCCTGGATCTCCAGCCCCGTGGACCAGGTTGTGCAGCCGCTTGGTGAGGGCGAAGAACTCCGGCCGGTCGCAACCGAGCACCGCCCAGCGGGTCGGCAGGCCGAGCCCGGTGAGCAGGTTGACCATCTGCGGGAGCATCTCCGCCACGCCGCCGCCCCGGGCGGTCGAGTTGACCATCCAGACGGTCCGCTGGCGGAGCGGCGGCACCAGCATCGCCGCTTCGGCCCGCAGCGCCTGCACCGGCCCGGCCAGATGGGCGATGGCGGCGTAGTCATCCAGGGTGCGCGAAGGTTCCAGATCGATGAGCTGGATCATCGGACAGACTCCTGACTAGTTGCGCAGCGGCTTGCCGGTCTTCAGCATGTGCGCCATCCGCTCGCGCGACTTCGGCTCGCCGGCGAGGCTGACGAACACTTCGCGCTCCAGGTCGAGCAGGTACTGCTCGTCGACCGGATTGATACCGTCGGCCCGCTCGCCGCCGGTCAGCACCCGGGCGAGCTTCCTGGCGATGAGGGCATCGTGCTGCGAAGCGGCGCCGGCCCGCGCGAAGCTGTCGACCGTCGTCTCGATCGCCAGCCTTCCTCCTTCGCCGGGCGGGATCAGCTCCGGCGGCCCGGGAGGGGCGTAGTCATCAGACAGTCGCAGCACCTCCTCCTTCGCCCGGCCGATCTGGTGTTCGCGCGACAGCACGATCGGCTCGCCGCGCCGCAGGTAGCCGAGTTCCACCGCCTCGTGGGCCGATCCGGAGACCTTGGCGAAGCCGATCGTCTCGAACGCCCCCTTGACCGACGGCATCGGGCCGAAGCGGCGCGGCGGGAGGCGCTCGCTGAAGTTCGTGAGGACGCGAAGCGTCCCGCCGGCGCCCGGGATCAGGCCGACGCCGACCTCGACCGCACCGCAGAACAGATCGGCCAGCGCGACGATGGAGCGGCACGGCGCGATGATCTCGAAGCCGCCGCCGAGACACATGCTGAAAGGCGCCGCAACGACGGGGAAGGGTGCGTAGCGAATCGCCTGGGTGATCTCCTGAAAGGTCCGGGAGACCTCCCCGAGACGCTCGAACTCCCCTGCCATCGCCAGCTCCAGGATCAACGCCAGGTTGGCGCCGGCGCAGAAGTGCGTCCCGTCGTGCGAGATCACCAGTCCCGCGAGCTTTCTCTCCCGCGCCACCGCGAGCGAGCGGGCCAGGATGTCGAGGATGCCGCCGTCGATCGGGTTGAGGTCAGCCTGCAGGGCGGAGTGGAACTCGACGCAGCCGACCCCGTCGCCGATGTCGACCAGCGAGGCGCTCCAGTTGCGCAGGATCTCCCCGCCCTGCGCCTTCCGGTCGGCCAGCACCACCATCCCCGGCTCGGCCGGGAACGTCCGCGCCTCGCCGGAAGCGGCGTCGAAATAGCTGCGGAGCCCGTCGGCGTTCCATCCGTAGAAGCTCTCCCGCCCGTTCTCCAGCAGCCGCCTGACGGGACCGGGGATCGGCTTCCCCTCGCGCTCCATCCGCCGCACCGACTTCTCGACACCGATCGCGTCCCACATCTCGAACGGCCCGAGCTGCCAGCCGAAGCCCCACCTCATGGCGCGATCGACGTTGACGATGTCGCCGGCGATCTCGCCGAGGCGCTGTGCGGCGTAGCTCAGCGTCCGGATGGTCAGCTCCCAGGCGAACTGGCCGGCGGGGTCCGGGTTGTAGACCAGAGCGTGGACCTGCTCGCGCAGACCGACGTGGCGGCGCGCCACGCCGATGCCGTCCATGCGGACTTTGCGTTTCGGCCGGTACTCCAGCGTCTTCAGATCGAGCGCCAGGATCTCCTGGCCGTTCTTCCTGTAGAAGCCGGCGCCGCTTTTCTGCCCCAGGCTGTTGCGCTCCAGCAGCGCCGCCAGCACCGGCGGGGTCTTGAAGATGTCGCGGCTCTCGTCATCGAGGCATTTCTCGTAGGCGGTGGCGGCCACCGCGTTCATCACGTCGAGGCCGACCAGATCGGCGGTGCGGAAGGTGGCCGACTTCGGCCGTCCCATCACCGGGCCGGTCAGCGCATCGACCTGCTCGACGGTCAGCCGCCGCTCCTGCGCCAGTTGCAGGGTCAGCATCATGCCGTACAGACCGATGCGGTTGGCGATAAAGTTCGGGGTGTCCCTGGCGTACACCACCCCCTTGCCGAGCGCCGTCCCGAGGAAACGGGCCATGGCCCGCAGACGGTCGCGGCTCATCTCTCCGGTCGGCACCACCTCGACCAGCCGCATGTAGCGCGGCGGGTTGAAGAAGTGGGTAATCAGGAAACGCCGGCGCAGGCCCTCGTCGAGCCCCTCCGTCAAATCCGCCAGCGACAGACCGGAGGTGTTCGACGACAGCACGGCGTCCTTCTTCAGACGGGGCGCGAGGCGCGCGTAGAGGCTCCTCTTCCAGTCGATGCGCTCGGCGATTGCCTCGAGGACCCAGTCGCACTCCCCGAACCGATCGAGGTGATCGTCGTAGTTGCATGGTGTGACATTTTTCGCGAACCGCCGGTGGTAGATCGACGGAGGCCGCGCTTTGAGAGCGCCCTCCAGCCCGCGCTGCGAGAGCTCCTGCTTCAGGTCGAACAGCAGAACCCTGAACCCGGCGCCCGCGAGGAAGGTCGCGAGCTGGCTCCCCATGACGCCGGACCCGCAGATCCCGATCGTCTCGATCTTCGTCATGATCAGACCCTCTCGATGACCGTGGTGATCCCCTGGCCGGTGCCGATGCACATCGTCGCCATCCCGGTCTGCGCGTCAAGCCGATCGAGGGTGTTGACCAGCGTCGTCAGGATGCGCGCGCCGGAGGCACCGAGCGGGTGCCCGAGGGCGATGGCGCCGCCGTGCAGGTTCACCTTTTCCAGCGGCCACTCCATTTTCCTGATGACGTACAGTGACTGCGCGGCGAACGCCTCGTTGAGCTCGATGCAGTCGATGTCCTTGATCTTCCTGCCGGCCCGATCCAGGGCGAGGTGGCTCGCCGGGATCGGCCCCATTCCCATGCGGGTCCAGTCGACGCCTGCGACGGCACGCGACACGATGCGCGCCCGCACCCGCAGCTTGTGCTGTCTGGCGAAGGTGTCACTACAGATCAGCAGCGCCGCGGCGCCAATCGAGATCGGGCTGGAGGTGGCCGCCGTCACCGTGCCGTTCTCCAGGAAGGCCGGCTTCAGCGAGCGCATCTTCTCGACGTCCGGTTCGCGCGGTCCCTCGTCGCGATCGACCACCTCCTGGCCGTTCCTCACTGCCACCACCTCATCGGCGAACCACCCCTGCTTCCACGCCTCCAGGGCGTTGCGGTGGGAGCGCACCGAGAATTCCTCCTGATCCTCGCGGCTGATCTTCAGGTCGCGGGCCAGGTTCTCGGCCGTCTCCCCCATGCCGATGTAGTAGTTCATCTCGACGAGCTTGCGGTTGAACGACGGATTGAAGCCACCCATCGGAATGGAGAACATGTCCTCCACGCCGGCGGCGATGCCGCACTGCAGATCGCCCGCCAGGATCGCCTGTGACATCTGGTGCACGGCATCCATCGAGGAGCCGCAGAAGCGGTTGACCACCTTGCCGCCCGACCCGGCCGGCAACCCGGCCAGCAGGGCGACCCCGCGCCCCATCAGCATCCCCTGGGTGTGCTCCGGGAAAGCGCAGCCGAGGGCCAGGTCCTCGACCTTCTCCGGCTTCAATGCGGGGTTGCGCTTCAGCAGCGCGACGACGACCTGGGCTGCCAGGTCGTCCGAC
>CBDUYA010000062.1:0-11843 GCA_965371335.1 uncultured bacterium
CGCAGCCCCGCCATCATCAGCCAGGCGTAGCCGATCCCGCCCGCCAGCCCGACGACGGCACCGGCCGACGCCAGTAACAGTCCTTCGGCGAGGAACCGGCGTCGCACGGTCGCGAGCGGGAAGCCGACCGCCAGCAGGGTGCCGATCTCCGCCGCGCGCTGCTCCACACCTAGCCGGAACAGGAGCCCCGCCAGCAACGCCGCCGCCCCGATCAGGAACATGCTGAAACCAAAGAACAGGCCGCTGAAATCGGTCGCTCCGGTGGCGGCGCGCAGCCCTTCGGCGCGCGCCGGCAGCAGACGGATGCCGGCGGCGGCCGGATCGATCCGCTGCCGCAGGGCGAGGCGCAGCCCGGCTGCGAGCCGTTCCGGGGTGGAGCCGGCCGGAACGGCGACGCGCACGGCGGTCGAGGTGCCGAAGCGATTGCGCCACAATGCCCGGCCGGTGCTCTCCGCCACGAAGCCTTTCGGGATCGTCCGGTATCGATCCCAGTATTCTTCGTCGTGCGGGCGGACTATTTTCAGGTCGACCGGAAAGGGGGGATCCCACGCCGCCATGCTGCGGGCATCTTCAATCCCCGGATAGTGCGGCGTCAGACCGCGATCGGCGCCCAATCCCTGCATCGCCACCACGCCGCGCAGGCGGAAACGGGCGGTCTCCTCGCGCAGCGCATCACGGGCGCCGACGACGAAGTAGGTCACCTCGACCGTCGCGCCCGCCTGCACGCCGAGATCCTTCGCCGCCCAGTCGTTCAGCAGGATGTCGTTCTCCCCGAGCGGCGGCGCGGGAGCACCGTCGGTGAGACGGAGTGCGGGGAGCATGGCGCCGGCGGCCGGATCGATCGCCGTCAGCATCGAGTAGGGGATGGCCCGATCCGCGGCAGCAATGCGGTTCGCCAGGTAGGTCTGCACCCGCTGCAGTGTTGCCGCGAGAGCGCTCGCCGACTCTTCGATCGCCGGGACCATCGCGTCACGCAGCAGGAACTCGCGGCTTTCCACCGAGACGAAGGTCTCCCGCTGTTCGACGGTGATCCCGAGGTCCTCCAGGCGCAGCACGCTGGACAACGCGGACGAGTCGCCCGGTTCCACCGCTCCGGGACGAGCGAACGAGTCGCTCCCTGCCGGAGTGCCGTCCGGTGCGCCGGCCGCGGAGGCGATCAGGAACGCATTGGCGCGTCCCCGCTGGTCGAGGGCGCGCTGCAGATCGGCCAGCGAGACGAAGGCGTTGCTCGTCTGCGATTGCTGCGCGGCCAGCGCGAAGCGCCCCGGCCCCCGGTCCTCGACGACGCCGGTGACCGTGCAGCGCAGCGACCCGAGGACGTCGACCGGATCGCGCCGGCCGACCAGGGAGGCGCGCGGAATGTCTCCCGATCGCGCGAAGGAGAGAAGAACCTGATCGCCGGCGGCGGCGCCGAGCTCCTTCTGCAGGGTGCGGTTGAGCACCACGGATGGGAACACCTGGCCGGAGCGCCGCTCGAGATCGAGGCGTGGGGCGCTGCCGTCCGCCGCCGTCGGATAGAGAGCTGCGAACCGATCGTCGATGCCGAGGAGGGTGACCCGCGAAGCGCGTGCCCCGGAGCCGGCGTGCATGGCGGACCCGCGCAGCATGATGATCGGGGCAACGTCGCGGCGCCTGGCGGGCATCCCCGCGG
Source organism: uncultured bacterium (assembly GCA_965371335.1). Taxonomy (GTDB): domain Bacteria; phylum Acidobacteriota; class Polarisedimenticolia; order Gp22-AA2; family Gp22-AA2; genus CBDUYA01. The sequence goes on from CBDUYA010000062.1 coordinate 1,652, forward strand.
CGTTTCGCCCGCCATCTGAGGCAATATCCGGACCGGCTCCCAGGTCGCCGGCCAGATCCTCCCGCAGAAAGCGATCCGAGACAAGAACGGTCTCGATGCGCCCCAGCCGGTCGAGGGCGAGGGCGCGGAGGCTGCCGCGCATCGAATCGCCGACCAGCAGCGCGCCGCTCAGAACGGTGGCGGCGACGGCCGATCCGAGGAGGACCGCCAGGTTCAGGCGTCCGTAGTAGATCAGGCTGCGGAACAACGTCCTTCCAGAAGCTCGAAACGGCGGTCGAAGCGCCGGGCCAGGTCGAGATTGTGGGTCACGACGATCAGAATGCTGCCCGCTTCGCGGTGCAGCTCGAACAGGAGGTCGGCGACCGTGGTGGCCGACTTGCGATCGAGATTGCCGGTCGGCTCGTCGCACAGGATGAGGGCAGGCCGCTGCATCAGGGCCCGCGCCACCGCCACGCGCTGGCGCTCGCCGCCCGACAGCTCGGCCGGGCGGTGATCGAGGCGCCCTTCAAGCCCGACCCCGGTCAGGAGCTCGGCGGCCCGTTCCTGGCGGCCGTCGCGCCGGCCGGGGTGGGCGAGCGTCGGGATCAGCACGTTCTCCAGCACCGAGTACTGGGGCAGCAGATGGGCGTCCTGGAAGATGAACCCGATGGAGCGGTTGCGGAACGCGGCCAGCTCCCGTTCCGGCAGCGCGTGCGGCTCGCGGTCACCGATGACGATCCGTCCCGAGGTGGGGCGCTCCAGCGTGCCGATCAGATGGAGCAGGGTGCTCTTGCCGGCGCCGGATGGGCCGGTGATGGCGAGCGCCTCGCCCGCCGCCAGAGCGAACGTGACGCCGCGCAGGATCTCCACCCGGTGCGCGCCCAGCTCGAAGCTCTTGTGGACGTCATCGACCCGCAGCGGCAGGGCAGGGGCGTTCATTCCGTCACCTCGGCGCCGGTTCGATACGAGCCGCGAGCGCGGCGGGGATGAGACCGCCGGAAAAGGTGCCGTCCGGGTTCATCACCACGCAGGCCGAGGTCGTCCGGCCCCGGGCGATCTCCGTGTCGCCGAGCGAGAAGACGAACTCGTAGGTGATCGTCCGCCGGCTCATTTTCTGAACCGTCAGGTGGATGTCGAGGGTGTCGCCGTAGCGCGCCGGGCTGCGATAGTCGCACGACACCGAGACCTTCGGCCAGCCGATCGTGCGCCCCTCGTCCTCCATGGTGAAGCTGGCGTCGAACTGGTGGAGAAACTCGTCCTCGGCGGTCTCCATGAAAATGAAGAAGCGGGCGAAATGGACGATGCGGGCGAGGTCGGTGTCGGAAAACTCGATCCTGCGTGTGGTGCGATATTCGTGCATGGTGAGCGCTCACTCCATCTGGGCGGAACCGGTGACCGTGCGGTAGACGTCGAGGGTTGCCTCCGCCATCGCCCGGTCGCCCCGCCCATTGTAAACGGCATCCCGCCCGCGGTGTCCCAGTTCCCGCCTCCGTTCCGGATCGCGCATCAGGGCGAGCAGCCCCTCGGCGAGGGCGGCGGAAGACTCGGGCTCGACCAGCAGGCCGCCTTCTGTTTCCTCGATGAGCTCCGGAAAGGCGCCGTGACGGGGCTGGACGACCGGCACCCCGCTGGCGAGCGCTTCCAGAACGAAGCGTCCCTTCGGGTCGCGGTACACGGTCGGCACCGAAAGGACGTGCAGAGTCTGCAGGAAGCGGAGCTTCCCGGCCCGGTCGACCTCGCCGAGGAAGTCGCACACCTCGAGCAGGCCCCAGTCGCGCAGGCGTGACCGGACGTCACTCAGGTAGGCCCGATCGCGCGGACCGAGGTATCCCGCCACCCGCAGCCGGACCTTGTCGCGGCCGACCCGGGCCGCCAGATCGCGAAACGCCTCGGCCAGCAGGTGCAGTCCCTTCTCCGGACAGATGCGCGCCAGATAACCGATCACGAACGGCTCGTCGCCGCCCGGCTGCGCCGCCTCGTGTCCCTGCAGATTCAGGCCGAGCGGCACCACGTGCATCTTGTCCTCCGGCACCTCCAGCCAGCGGGACATGAACCGGGCGTAGGCGCGGCAGGTGGCGATGAAGCCGTCCGCGTCGCGGGCGCGTTCGCGCAGCGCGGCCAGGACCTGGTCGCGATAGGGCGGGTTCAGCCCTTCGACGAACAGATCCTCACCCTGCAGCGAGCAGATGACCGGGACGCCGAGCTCCTTCTTGAGCGTTCGCGTCAGCCCGAGGAACATCGAGTTGGTCAGGTGGACGACCTGCGGCCGGTGCCCGTCGCGCAGCCAGTCGACCAGGATTCCAAGCTCGCGCGTCTGCCGCCCGGCTTCGCCCTGCAGGACCGACAGGGTCAGCGCCCCGAGGGCGCGGGGATCGGTCGAGGTGCCGAGCCGGATGGCCAGGTCGAGCAGCCAGGGGCGGTTGAGAAGCCGATCGAGGGAGCGGGGGAGATGCCTGAACAGGGCCGCCTTCTGCTGCAGATAGATGTTGATCGCCCCGTAGAATATCCGGCCGGTGCTCACATCCTGATCGTCGGTCTTCATCGGCGTGTAGGTGGGAATCAGGGTGACGTCGTGTCCCAGCTTCTTGAGGGCGGCCGCCAGCGTGTTATCCTGCAGACAACTGCCGCAATACATCCCCGCGGCGCCCGCCGAAATGAACGCGATCTTCATGCCTGCTCCGACTCCGGAAAGAACCGCGCGATGATGGCGCGATCGGGGGGGCGCGTTATCAGCGATACGGCGACGAGAACCAGCGCCGCGGCCAGCAGGATCACCGCCACCGGCATCAGGCCGGTCCCGAGGACGGTGCCGTCGGCCTGCTTCCCGGATCGCAGGAAGAAGTAGAGCCACAGCACGCTGACGCTGAGCACCGAGGCGATGGCGCCTTCCCGCGTGCTGCGCCGCCAGAAGAGGGCCGCGATGACGATCGGAAACAGCGATGCGAATCCGGTGAACGACCAGATGCCGAGGCGAAAGATGCCGCGATCGGTGACCAGCGAGAGGAAGAAGGCGAGCACCAGAAAGCCGGCGACGAACAGCCGGCCGACGCGGACCTGCTGCGCCTCGCTCATGCGATCGTGGAAGCCGTAGTGGCGCACGATGTCGTGAGTGAACATGTTGCCGAGGGCGAGCACCTGGGAATCGAGCGAGTTCATGCAGGCGGAGAAGACCCCGGCGGCGAGCAGGCCGGCGAGCAGGCCGGGCGCATAGGCGCTGATCAGACGGATGAGGATGGAGTTCGCCTCGGGACCCGCGAGTCCGGGGAACGCGTCGTTCCCGAGCACGCCGAGCAGCACGCTCGGCACCCAGACCACGGCGATGAACAGCGGGTAGAGCACCACGGTGTAGCGGAAATGGGCGGCGCGGCGCGCCGTCAGCCAGTGGATGAACAGGTGCGGGAACATTCCGGCCGACAGCGGGATCAGCGTGTAGCTCAGCAACTGCAGTGGGCGGATGCGGTCACCGCGCACCAGCAGCTCGGGATGCGAGGTGGCGAGGCGGCCGAGGGTGGCCTCGAGACCGCCCATCTGGTGGACGACGATGAACACCGTCGCCGCGCCGAACGACATGAAGACGAGGGTCTGAAACGTATTGGCCCGGGCGGTGCCGCGCATCCCTCCGTACTCGACATAGGCGAGGACGACCAGGCAGATGGCGAGGTTGCCGAGCCAGGCCGGAACGCTTCCTGCCGTGATCTGACTGATGATGATCCCCCCCGCCATCATGCTGATCAGCACATAAGGGATCAGCAGGCAGGTCAGAACGACGAACAGCAGCAGGCCGAGTGCGTCCGAGTCCCAGCGCTCGCGGAAATACTGCACTTGCGTGATGTAGCCGAACCGCTTGCCGACCGACCAGAGACGCGTTCCGACGAAAAAGAAGATGGTGGGGACGACCAGCGCCGAGGAGGAGGCCATCAGGGCGAAAACGCCGATCCCGGTCCGGTAGGCCTCGCCGGAGGCGCCGAGGATGGCGAAGGCGGTCATATGGGTGCCGAACAGCGTCATCAGCAGGACGAACGGCCCGAGGCTGCGATTGGCGACGAAGTAGTCCTCGCCGGTGCCGCGGAACAGCCGGTGCCCGCTCATCCCGATCGCCAGGACCAGGCCGAGATAGACGATCAGAACGGCGACCGTCACCGCCCGTCCCCCTCGCCATCCTCCACCTCCAGGTCGCGGGGCCAGGCGCGCGCCACCAGCACCAGCATCAACGCCGCGACCGCCAGGCAGAAGAGGACGTGATAGGTCAGGCCGACGGGGAGGCCGAACAGCAGCCTGCTGTCGTTCCACAACCACAAATCATTATGGAGGAGATAGAGGACCGCCAGTCCGAGGTAAACCAGACCGCGCACCAGCGGACGGGTCAAGGCGCCTCTCCCGGGAGGGAGAGCGGCCGGTAGCCGCGGCTCGGCAGCTCGCGATCGAGCGCCGCGAGGAGGCCGTTGACCGGCCGCCGGTAGACGTTTCCGGTGAGGAGGTGCACGACGTCGTCCCGGCATTCCGGGAACCGTTTCAGAAAGCGCGCGAAGCTGAAATCGCGTGCGTAGAAGGCGTAGACGACGCGGCGCAGCGCCTCCATGCCGGCAATGAAGCGGGGGCCGAACCGTCCGAGCGAGGCCGCCGAGAAATCGCCGGCCGTGAACGCTTCGCCGATGGCGTCGGCGGCGAACTCGGCCGACTTGAGGGCGAGGAACACCCCGGAGGAATAGATCGGGTCGAGGAAGCCGAACGCGTCGCCCGCCAGGATCCAGCCGTCGCCCGCCAGACGGCGCGAGACGTAGGAGAAGTCCTTCAGAACCCGCACCGGCGCGACCCGCTCGGCGTCGCCAAGGCGGGGTTGCAGCGCCGGGCAGAGGGCGAGCTCCTCCTTGAGAACCCGCTCGGGATCGGGAACGCGGTTCTTGATCAGATACTCCAGGGAGCCGACCACGCCGATGCTAGTCAGGTCGTCCGGCAGCGGGATGAACCAGAACCAGGAGTTTTCGTTGCGGGTATGAAGAATGATGGTCGCGCCGGCGTCGATCCCGGAATCGCGCACGGCGCCGCGATAACGGGTGAAGACCGCGGCGTTCTTCAGCTTCGGGTCGATCTCCTTCAGGCCGAGCCGGTGCGACAACATGGCGCTCTGGCCGGTGGCGTCGACGATCACCTTCGCCTTGATCTCCTCCTCGCTCCCGCCATCACCCGCGACGCGCACGCCGATCGCCCGCGGGCCGTCGAACAAGACGTCCCGCACGGCGGCCTGCTGGCGCACCTCGGCCCCCGACTCGGCGGCATGGTCGAGGAGCATCTGATCGAACCCCACCCGGTCGACCTGCCAGGTGATGGAGCTTTCGTGGGGATCGGCGTCGGCAAAATAGAAAGGGGCGGTCGCCCGGCCGTCCTTCAGGAAGAACTGCACGCTGTGCTTGCGCGGGAACGGACTGTGGTTCATCTTGTCGAGGACGCCGAGCCGCTGCAGCGACCACCAGGTCGCCGGCATCAGCGACTCGCCGACGCGGAAGCGGGGAAAGCGCTCGCGTTCGAGCAGCAGGACGTCGCGTCGCTGCTGCGCCAGCAGCGTCGCGGTGGCGGCGCCCGCCGGCCCCCCGCCAATGATGATCACCTCCCGTTCTGCGCTGTTGATCGCGTTCATCGTTCCCCTGCCCCTCAGAATCGATAATTGAAGCCGGCATGCACCGAGAAGGGGTTGGCGGGGATGACCGAGCTGGAGCCGAACCCGCGGGTCTCGTAATCCTCGTCGGTGATGTTCTGGAAGTTGAGGCTGAGCTCCCACCGATCGATGGTGTAGTAGAGCGCCGCGTCGAACAGGAGATAGTCGTCGATGGCGAACTGATTGTCCTCGGCGATGAACTGCTCGCTGACGAATCGCGCGCCCGCGCCGAAGCCCCAGCCGTTGCCGAAGCGCTGGCTCACCCAGATGTTCACCAGGTGCTCCGGCGCGAACGCCGGTGTGTTCCCGCTCCGATCGATCGACTGGACGCATTGACCGGTCCCCGGATCGGTAAAGCCTGGGGCGCACTCGACGAATCGGGTCAGCTCGGCGTCGTTGTAGGCGTAGGAGACGAAGGCCCGCAGGCGGGGGCGCAGCTCCGCGGCGAACTCGATCTCGATCCCGCGCGAGCGCTGGTCGCCCGCCTGCTGGGTGAAGCCTGTCTCGTCGACGATGCCGATGTTCTCCCGCTCCAGTTGATAGAGCGCCACGGTGGTCTGCACCTTGCCGCCGGCCCGGCCGAGCTTGGCGCCGATCTCGTACTGGCGGCTCTCCTCCGGCACCGGATCGCCAGTCAGGCGCCCCGACGGCGGAGCGAACGCATCGGCGGCGTTGACGTACAGGTTCATGGTCTCGGTGGCGGCGAAGGTCAGGCCGAGCATCGGGCTGAAATCGCTGTCGTCGCGCGAGGCCCCGGTGGCATCGTCCTCGAAGTCGATGATGTCGAAGCGCGCGCCGACGAGCGCCTGGAAACGGTCGGAGAACTGGAAGTTGTTGATGACGTACGGCGCCGCCACCAGGCTGCGGGAGTCGCCCACCTGCTGCGGCTGCAGCGGAAAGAGCGTGCCGGTGGCGGTCTCCACCGGATTGAACAGGGCGATCTGCGGCAACAACCCGACATCGAGGGTGAACTCATCGGCGAAGCTCGCCAGCTCGAGGCCGACCAGCAGGTTGTGCGACACGCTCCCGGTGCTGCCGGTCCAGACCATCTCGAACTGGTTGCCGATGAACTTCTGCCGATCGTCCAGACTGGTGAGCGCGCGGCAGACTTCCGGCTCGTTGAGCCCCGGCGTCGGCAGGCAGATGGGGTTGAACGGATTCGCAAACCCGATGAACAGCGTGCCGTCGGTCTCCCAGTCAAGGTCGCGATAGTAGGTCTTGTTGCGCAGCGACCAGGAGGGACTCAGCTTCGTCTGCAGGTCGACCTGGAAGCGGCCGATCGTCTGATCGGAGAAATCGAGCGGCGACTGGTACGAGGTCTTCCGATCGACGTCCGGGAGCGCGTTGTTGAGGATCGGCACGCCGTTGTCGGGCTGATAGCTGAGATCGACGAATTCGAGATTGACGTTCAGGATGGTGTCCGGCCCGAAGCGCCACGCCAGCGCCGGATTGACCGCCAGGTTCTCGTTATGCTTGTCGTCCCGGTAGAAATCCGATTCACGGTACATCGCGTTCAGCCGGAAGCTGAAGGTGTCGCTCTTCTCGGGCGCCAGGTTGACATCGAGGTTGCCCTGGAAGGTGCCGAAGCTGCCGAACGATCCGCCGAAGGAGCCGAAGCTGACCGGCTCCGGCTGCCGGCGCACGATGTTGACGATGCCGGCCAGCGCCCCGGACAGCCCGTTGCGGCCATACAGGAACCCTCCCGGTCCCTTGAACACCTCGACCCGCTCCACGTTGTACATCTGGTAGAAGGAGACCTCCGGCTCGGGTGCCCCGTCGGTCAGCACCAGAGCGCCGCTGAGCGAGTCGTACCCTCGCACCGTGAAGAAGTCGGCCACGCCTGACTGACTCTGGTTGTTGATGCCGCTGATGTTGCGCAGCGCGTCGCCGAGGACGCGGGCCGACTGCTCGCGCAGGACCGGCTCGTTGACCGTGCCGACGTTCGCCGGAGTCCAGCGTAGCTCGATCGGGAGCCGCGTGCCGATCATGTTGGTGGTGGGGATATAAGGAAGGCTTCCTTCGACCACGATCGCCTCATCGGCGACGCCGGGGGGCGGGAGGGCGTTCTCGCCGTCGGCCGGCCCGGTTGATTCGTCCTTTTCTCCCGCGGCCCCGGTCGATTCGTCTTCTTTCTCCGTGGTCGGAGAGTCGGCCGTCGTCTCAGCCAGCAGCGGCGCGGGGCCGATCAGCATGAGAAGAATGAGCAGCCTCGAGCCACCTCGATGGATGGAATACTTCAAGGGATGACCTCCGTTCTAGGTATAACGGGCGTTTCGATAACGTTCCGCGTAAAACTCCGGCAGCAGGCTGTCGACCTGCAGCAGTCCCGCGCGTGACAGCTCGACGGCTCCCTGCGCGCGGTGCAGCATGCGGCGTTTCTCCAGCCGGTCGAACGTGGTCCGGAACGTGGCGAAGATGTCGACGTCGAACTTGTTGCGAAAATAATCTCCGGTGATGCGGCCGAGCTTCAACTGCAGGATCAGCTCGCGCACCACCTGCTCGGCGCGGCTGGTCCGGAAGGCGCGGTCGATCGGCAGCCGGCCGTCCCGCACGCCCTCCAGGTAGCGTCCCCACTCCGCGACATTCTGGAAGTGAACCCCGGTCATGTGCGAGAAGGACGCCACGCCGGCGCCAATCATGTCGGTGCCATGCCAGACCGCGTCGCGGTAGACGAACGGGCGCTGCGCCCCCTTCTTCACCATCGTGTAGGCGCTGTTGATCTCGTAGCCGGACGCCGCCATCGCCTCGATGGCGTGATCGTGCCACGCCCGTTTCAGGTCCCAGCCGGCGACCGGTCGCCGCATCGCGCCGTCGAGCAGATCGCGCGAATAGATGGTGTTGTACGGCAGCTCCATCTGGTAGATGGTGACGCTGTCGGGATCGAGGGCGATCGACCTGGCGACCGCATCCTTCCAGGTCTCCCACGTCTCGCCGACCATGCCGGCGATCAGGTCGATGTTCAACTGGTCGAAGTTGAGTTCGTCGATCCAGGGCATGCAGCGGTCGATCTCGGCCGACAGGTGGGCGCGTCCGTTCTCCTGCAGGATGCGGTCGTTGAAGTGTTCCACCCCGAGGCTGAGGCGGGTCACGCCGAGGTCGCGGATCGTCTCGAGCTTCGATCGGGTGAGCGTCCCCGGCTCGCACTCGAACGAGACCTCCTCCACATCGCTCCACGCGATCGCGGCGCGCAGCCGGTCGACTAGGGTGCGCAGCTGGCGCGAGCTGAGGAACGACGGCGTCCCTCCGCCGAAGTAGACGAACTTCAGCGGCCGGCCCGCCACCGCCGGCAGCGCGCTGTACAGCTCAACCTCGCGGGCGAGGCCCTCCAGATACTCCGCCACCTGCCCGCTGTCCTTGTCGGTGTAGACCTTGAAGTAGCAGAACTTGCAGCGCAGGCGGCAGAACGGAATGTGCAGGTAGAGGCCGAGGGTCGCTCCCGTGGTCGGCGGCGCGTGCAGCGCCTTCTTCGCCTCCGGCACCATGTTCTGTTGCCATACGCCGTAGGGCGGATAGTTCGACACGAAGACGCTGCCGACCTCGGTTTCGGCGGCGGCGCCGGGCGGCGCCGGGGTGCGGGTCGCGTTCATGAGGGCGCTCCGAAGCAGAGCAGGAGACCGTCGGCGGTGCCGACGATCAGGCGTCCGGCGGCGATGCTGGGGGAGGCGATGATCGCCGAGCCGGCGTCGAACTGCCAGACCGGCTTGCCGTCGCGGCTCAACGCCAGCAGCTCACCGCTGGTGGAGGCGACGAAGATGCGATCGCCGAGAATAACCGGCGACGCATCGATCCGCCCGCGCGTCGTGTAGGTCCAGACGATCTCCCCCGTGCCGGCCCGGAGGGCGTGCACCCGCTTATCGCGGCCGCCGATCACGACCAGTCCCGCGTCGATCGCCGCCGAGGCGTAGAAGGGGAACTCACGGTCCTGCGGGGCGTAGGTCCAGGCGATGATTCCCTTCTGAAGATCGACCCCGAGGACCTCGTTGTCGAAGCTGCCGAGGTAGGCGCGATTGCCGGCGATCGCCGGGCTCGAGGCGACATAGCTCCCCAGATCGATCTGCCGCACGTCGCTGCCGTCCCGCGCCCTCACCAGCCGCAGCGCCCCGTCGCACCCCGCCGAGATGATGATCGGCTCGCCGGCGTTCTGCCAGACGGCCGGGGTGGCGTGCACGTACCCTTCGGTCTCCACGCGCCACGCCAGGCTGCCGTCCTTCGGGTCGAGTCCGTAGAGGCTGTTGTCGTAGGAGCCGAACAGGAGCCGCCCCGCCGCGTAGTTGACCGACGAGATGATGCCGGCGTCCGCTGCGAACGTCCACCGGCGTCGGCCGCTCGCCGCCTCGACGGCATGCAGGACACCCTGCTCGTCGCCGAAGTAGACGACGCCGTCGAACACCGATGGCGACGACTTGATCGCGTCGTTCGCCTCGTACTTCCACTTCAGGGACCCCGTTTCGAGGTCGAGCGCGAACAGGCTGCCGTCGAGCGAGCCGACGTACACCGTGCCGTCGACGATGGCGGCTGTCGATTCGATGCCGGTGCCGGCCTGGAAGCTCCACAGCGGCT
>CBDUYA010000063.1:0-11727 GCA_965371335.1 uncultured bacterium
CGAGCGCCGTCACGACGGGCGCGAAAGTGAGGCTCAGGATCGCCACGTACCCGAGCGGGTGGAAGAGGAGGCTGGCCGAGGCCTCACCCCCGAGGAATCCCTGCCGTCCGAACAGGTAGAACCACCCGAGCGCCAGCAGGAACGGTGGGAGGAACATGGGGAACGCGTGCGCGAACAGGAGAGCCCGGCGGCCTGCAATGTCTGTCCGCGCCAGCAGGAGCCCCATCGGCGTTCCCAGGATGAGCGCACCACACACGACAGCGCCGGAGAGTGCAAGCGAGCGTGCCAGGAGGACCCATGGCCCCGAGGACGCGAATACCTCGAGGCCACCGAGGATCTCACCCGGTTTCCGTCCGACAAGCTCGATGAGGGGCCAGAGCAGAGGGATGAGGGCCAGAATGGCAAAGAGCGCCCCCGCTCCACCGATGATCGCGTGCTGTTGCCATCGTCCCGCAGCAAACTTCACAGCCCGAGCCATCTCCGCAGCCAGGGCTGGATCTCCTCCATTTGCCTGGCCACGTCCGCGTAGTCGACCTTCATGGATCGAAGTTCCCCTACGGTGCGAATATGCCTGGGGGGACGGACATCGGGTCGAAGCGGCATGTGGGCGGCGGATTCAGCCATCTGAACCTCGACCTCGTTGGAGAGCAGGTAGTCGATCAACCGCCGGGCGGGCTCCGGGTTCGGGCCGCCGCGGATGCACACGGCGACTGTCGGCATCACGAGCGTGCCGATGCCATCCTGATCCGGGTACACCACCTCGACCGGTGCTCCGGATTGCATGGCGACAAAGGCGTCGTCGGTATCCGTCAACCCGAAGACCACCTCTCCGGCGATGACCAGGCGCTTCACCTCGCCGTTCGAGCTGGCGATGCGGACCTGGTTCTCCTTCAGCGCGGCGAGAAACGCCTTTGCCGCTTCCTCGCCCCAGACGCTGAACCACGCCGCCACGTGCATCGTGGTTGTTCCGAAGACGGGGTTGGCGATGGCCGCCTGCCCCCGCCACCGCGGGTCGGCAAGATCCCGCACCGAACGCGGCATGGTTCGGTCCCCCAGCCTCTCCCGATTGACGAGCAGCACCCGCGCGCGCGCGGCAAAGCCGGTCCAGGTTCCGTGGGCCGCCTTGAAGCCCCGCGGTATCTCCTGCGCTTGCGGCGACACATAAGGCTCGACGAGGTCGCGGTCGATGAGCAAGAAGGGCCGGACCGGGTCACCCGACCAGAAGACGTCGGCCTGCGGATTTCCCGCTTCCGCGATCAGCCGGTTGAGCACACCGGTGCTCTTGGTCTCCTCGGTGTCGTAGACGGCGCGCACCCGGACGCCGGTCTTCTCCTCAAAGCGCCGCAGCACCGGCTCGGAGAAGATCTGATCGACCGAGGTATAAACGATGACGACCGGTCCGTCCGAACTCTGCTTGAGCAAATACGACAGGACCAGGACGGCCAGGCCTATGGCGACTCCCAGTGCGAGTTTCATCGGGAATCGGGCATGATCAGTCATGGGGCATCATCCGGGATCAGCCGGCCCTTGACCTCAAAGTCGTCGAACGCCGTGACGGCGTCCGCCTTGGTCCACACGCCCACGCCACCACCAGCGGGGAACGTGTTGTCCCGGACTGTTTTCAGCGCCTCGTCGTCGAAATAGCACCTGATCTCGTCCCCCGTGTGCTCAATGCGGATGGTGTGCCACTTCGACGGGTCGGCTTTGACTCTGGCGCTTTCAAGTATCTTGCGACGACCATCTTTGACGGAGTAGACGCGGAAGTTGTCCTCTAGAGGATTCCAGCGCGCGATGTAGTAGTTGTCCTTGTCCTGGACACGCCAGATGAGACCGCCTCCCTGGTCTTCACGGCCGGTTTCCGCTTTCACCATGACCTCGATCACGCCGTCCTTGAACTTCATGCGGTCCGTCCAGAGAAGATTGAACGTGCCGCCCCAGCCCTCCTTCGCATCCGTGAGCGCGAGGACGTTGGGCTGCGACGGCGCATCGGGCTCGGCTTTAATCCTCCAGGTCGCCTCGGGCCCCCGCTGGTTTGTGCCTTCGACCGCCCAGCCATCAGGGATCCCTCCGACAGCCGCATCGTCGAACGAAAGCACAGTCCTGCCGGCCCGCTCATCCCCGGCGACGACCTTGCCGACGGCGATGCGGCCCAGGATGCTGGGATCGCTGGTGTCGGGATCGACGACGGAGATACCGTCCCCCCCGAATTTCGTGATGTCGGCACGGATCGTCTCGCCGGCACGTGGCCGCGACTGGGGAGGAGTCTCGGCAAGTGCGGCGCAGCCGAAAAGAATGACGATGAATGTGAAGAGAGAACTGATGTGCTTCATTGCGGCCTCCTTTGGCCATCAAGTGCGGTGCAGGCCATCGATCAGTGGCCGGAAATCTGTGAGCCTGGACATGAGACCCCATCCTCTCAAGTAATGGAGCCTCCGGCAATCCCGGGGCGGTTCAGCGCATGATAGAATGAGAGATCGGTACGGTACGATGTGAGGGTTCACGATGGGCAAGACCTACGACAAGCCGGCGATCATCGGCACCACGAAGATCGATCCGAAGCCCGACAGCTGTCAGCAGGGGGATGAGGCGAGCGTCCCGGAATCGACTCCGACCGAGCAGCCCCCCGACCAGGCGAAAACGACCGGGAGGCCTTCCGGCCGCGGGCATCTCAAAATCGTTCGGAACGATCCCAGCGGGAACTAGCCGGGAGGAGGCCGCTGCCCTGGCGGTCTCTAAACGCCGAAATCCCTTTTCAGCCGGACCTGCTCCTTGGCGCGGAACTTCTTGCGGAAGTCGCTGCCGATTCGCTTGGTGTCCTTGCTGGAGAGGGCGTTCAGCTCGCGGAAGTCGTCGAGCCACGGGCCTTCGTTGAGCACTGTCACCTCGCCCGGCGCTTCATCGGAGCCGATGTCGGCGGTGATCAGCGCCATCTCGAGCAGCATAGCCCCCTTGTCGTCGAACAGTTGCACCTTCTCGTGGACGAGCGGACCGACCCCTCCGTCATGCTCGGTCAGGTCGGTTTTGACGATCGAGTAGGGCCGTTGCTTTAGGCTGAAACGGAAGGTCGTCGGGTCGCCCCTCTCGACCTGCGGGTCGGAGAGGATCGCCGGGAGGGCGCGTCCTGGCGTCAGCGAGGTCGTCCAGGTGCGGATACTGCGGTAGACATCATGAAACATCGCCGGCACGCCGGGCGACGGCGCCGGCCGGGGGTCGCCACCGGCCTTCTTACGGCGGGCCGGGCGCCTCTTCGCCTTCCGCGGGGGCTTGGCGGCGGCGGCCGGCGGCGGGATCGGCGCTTCCAGCTGCGGTTGTAACTCCGGCTGCGGCGCGGCCGGTTCAGGAGCCGGCTCGGCAGGGACGGCGATCGCTTCGGGTGCGACTGGCTCGGGCGCTGGGGGTGGCTCGGGCGGCGCGACCGGCTCGGGCGCTGGGGGTGGCTCGGGCGGCGCGACCGGCTCGGGCGCTGGGAGTGGCTCCGGCGGCGCAGCCGCCTCGCTCCGCTCCGCCTCCGCGGCGGCGACAATGTCGGCGTCGATCTCCGGTCGCGGAGCGGGTGCGTCGGCGAGCGGCTGTTCCGGCTCCGGCGGCGCCGGGGCGGCCGGCTCCTCCTCACGGCGGCGCGGTGCGCGCAGGCGCAGGGCCACCCAGAAGACGAGCGCCAGGAAGACGGCGCCCAGGATGATGGTCATCAGGAGGTTCGCGCCCATCGCTCAACTCCCACGGATGGCGGGACTCTCAGGCCCGGCCAAGTATACAGGAGCGCACCGGCGGCGCCTGCCTCCGTATGATACCGCGGGAATCCACCGCTGCGCCGCTCTCACGACACCCCGCTCCGCCGGGCCGACCCGGTAAACCGGCGCACGACGCGGCCGATCGTCAGCCCCTGCACCAGGATGGAGAAGATCACCACGGTATAGGTGATCAACAAGATGAGATCGCGGTACGGCGACGGTGGGAGCGCCAGGGCAAGCGCGATCGAGATACCGCCCCGCACCCCTCCCCAGGTCATCATCGGCACGGTGCCGGCGGGATAGGTACGCACCCTGGAGAGGAGCGCGATCGGCGCCCCGACGCTCACCAGGCGGGCCCCCAGGACGATCGGAATCGCCAGCACGCCGAGCAGCAGAGAGATCCCCTGGCGATCGAGGATCAGCACCTCGAGGCCGACCATCACGAACAGCAGCGCGTTGAGGATCTCGTCGATCAGCTCCCAGAAGGTGTCGAGGTGGATGCGCGTGCGCTCCGACATACCGAACGCCCGTCCATGATTGCCGATGATCAGGCCCGCCACCACCATGGCGAGCGGCCCCGAGGTGTGCAGCGCCTCGGCGAGGGCGTAGCCGCCGGCGACCAGTGCCAGCGTGATCAGGATCTCGACGACGTAGTTGTCGACCGTGCTGAGGAGCTTGTAGGCGGCGTACCCGATGACGAGGCCGTAGAGGGCGCCCCCCACCGCCTCGACGAGAAACAGCTCCGCCACTCCGGCCGCCGAGACCTGGCGGCCGCCGGCGGCGAAACCGACCAGCATGGTGAAGACGACGACTCCGATGCCGTCGTTGAACAGCGAATCCCCGGCCATCATCACCTCGAGATCCTTGGGGGCGCCGGCCGTCTTCAGGATGCCGAGCACGGCGATCGGATCGGTCGGTGAGATCAGCGCGCCGAACAGCAGGGCATGGATGAACGGCAGGTCGACACCAAGAACCCGGCCCAGCGCCCACACTGCGGCGCCGACGAGAAACGTCGACAGAACGACGCCGAAGGTCGCCAGCGACAGGATCGACCACTTGCGGCCGAGCAGATCGTCGACATTGATGTGCAAGGCGCCGGCGAACAGCAGGAAGCTCAGCATCCCGTGCAGCAGGACGGCGGAGAAGTCGATCTGCCCGATCAGACTCTCCGCCCAGTCATCCGAGACCAGGCCGGTCTGGCTGAGCAGAATGAGCAGGATCGAGGCCGCCAGGGCAGCGGCCATGACGCCGATGCTGGGCGGGAGCCGCAGCGTCTTTTCGTTCAGGTAGCTGAGGAGCGCCGTGATCGTGATCAGCACGGCGAACAGGGCGAACAGGCTCACCGGCGCTCGCCCCGCACCGGTCGCTCTCCCTGCACGGGAGCGGCGAATCGTGGATCAGTGACGAAGAGCTCGTCGGTGAGGCTGTGCAGAAACGCCACCAGATCGTCCTCCTCGCCGCGCGCCAGGGTGAAGCCGTGCAGGCGCGCGCTCTTGTGCCGATTGTCGCGCCCCACGCCGCGGTACGGCCCGGCGTCGATCGTCCTTCCGCCCGCCGCGTAGTGTTCGATGACGCCGCGCAACGAGACGATGCTGCCGTCGTGCATGTAAGGGGCGGTCAGGGCGATGTTGCGCAGCGTCGGGGCGCGGAAGCGCCCCATGTCCGCCGCCCGGCCGGTGTGATCATAGAGCCCCTGGCTGGTGGCCGGATAGGCCCCGTCCGGATCGAGGTTGTAGAGCCCGGTGTTGTGAAACACCGGCGCCAGCGCTCGACCGCCGGCGAAGCGAACCGGACCGGAGAAGAGAAACCCGCCGTGGCAGGTCGAGCAGGCGAGGCGGTCGGCAAAGAACAGACGCATGCCGCGCCACGCCGATGCCGACAGGGCGTCCATCTCATCCCGGTAGACAAGTCGATCGTACGGCGAGTCGCCGGAGATCAGCGTGCGCTCGAACGCAGCGATCGCCCTGGTGACGTTGTCGACGGTGATCGGCCCGTCGTCGCCCGGAAACGCGGCCGCGAACCTCCCTGCCATTCCGGCATCGGCGCGCAGGCGGGCGAGAAGCACCTCGTCCTTCCCGCCGAGGCCCAGCTCCACCGGGTGCTCGCCGAACATCGGGATCAGCGCCTGGCTCTCCAGACGCTGCAGCGCGGGATCGGCCCAGGTGAGTGAGGCGTTGTACGCCACGTTGGCGAGGCTCATGGCGCTTCTCGGGTGGAGCTCGCCGGTCAGGCCGATTGCCAGCGCCCGGCCGTCGGTGAAGGCGAGCTCCTGGCGGTGGCAACTGGCGCACGCATAGCTGCCGTCACCCGACAGACGGGGGTCATAAAAGAGGATACGGCCGAGCGCGACCTTCGCGGCGCTCATCGGATTGTCGGCCGGCACTTGAGGCGGGGGGAAGCCGGGGGGGAGGTCCCAGGTGAACGCCGGCCGTGAGGCCGGTTCGATCACCGCGCCGGCCGGAAGCGACGGTGCGCACCCGGCGAGCAGGGCGCCGGACGCGAGGACGTACGCGGCGCGCCGCCCGGCGACCGGTCGCGTGTCCGCTACCAGTCGCGCCTCTCCAACCGGGAGAGGCTGTCGGTCTGGCGGGCGATCTCCAGCCGCTTCCCGACCCAGGTGGCGAAGCGGCCCACCGCTTCGGCGCCGACCTCCCCCGGGTCCTCCTGCCGCCGGACGAGCCATGCCTGCATCGCCTCGATCAGCAGGTCGGCCCGCGGCCCGTCGCTGGCGAACAGATCAATATAGGCCGCTTTCGCCTCCTCGAGGCGATCGAGACCGAGATACGCCTCGGCGCGGTATTCGATCGCTTCGGTGTAGTCCCCGTTCTGCTCGAGCGCCCGATCGTAGGCGCCGAGCGACTCCACGAGCCGCCCGGTCCGGCGCAGCGCGTACCCCAGGCTGCTGTGCGCCTGGTAGAAACCGGGATTGAGGCGGACCGCCTCGGTGAACGAATCGATCGCGTTGTCGAACTGCTTGATCGCCTTGCGCTCGTACTTCTCCCGTTTCTTCGCTTTGGTCGCCGCGGTCGCTTTCTTGTCGAGCTTCCACGCCTTGTCA
This sequence comes from uncultured bacterium, assembly GCA_965371335.1. GTDB lineage: Bacteria > Acidobacteriota > Polarisedimenticolia > Gp22-AA2 > Gp22-AA2 > CBDUYA01. The sequence goes on from CBDUYA010000063.1 coordinate 6,790, forward strand.
CGCGCCTTCAGCCCCTGGTGGTAGAAGAGCTCCGCCTGCTCCTCCGGCGACCGGGGCGTCGCCGTGCCCTGCATCATCGGATCGGGCGGCGGCGGCTGCCGCGAACCGCCCGACGCCATCGCCGGCGCGGAAAGCAACGCGCTCAGAAGCGCGGCTGCAACGACTTTCTTCACCATGGTCATCTTGCCCTCCTCTCGATCAGGGTCTCGAGCGCCGGCAGGATGTTCTCGGCCAGACGCCGGTGCCCCGCGCCGTTCGGGTGCAGGCCGTCCCCCAGGTTCATGGCGGCGCGACCGCCGACCCCGGCGAGAAAATCGGCCACCAGCGGCACCTCCAGCTCGCGCGACAAGTCGCCGTAGATCGCCGCGAAGCCGGCAACGTAGTCGGGACCGTAGCTGGGAGGGATCTGCATGCCGAGCAGCAGCACGGCGGCGCCGCCGTCGCGGGCGGCGCGGATCATCCGTTCGAGATGGCGGCGTGTCATGGCGAGCGGCAGGCCGCGCAGGCCGTCGTTGGCTCCCAGCTCGATGACGACGATGTCCGGCTGCTGCCGCAGCAGCCAGGGCAGCCGTTCCAGCCCGCCGGCCGTCGTATCGCCGCTCACCCCGGCATTGACGATCCGCACGCCGACGCCCCGCTCCCGCAGCAGCTCTCCGGCGCGATCGGGAAACGGTGGCGCCCCGGTCAGGCCGAGCCCGGCCGACAGGCTGTCGCCCAGAAAAACGACCAGCGCTCCGTCGTCCTTCCCGGCGCCCGGCCCGACGCCCGGCAGCCTTCCGTTCGGGGCGACGGTGGGGAGCGGCTCGGTATCGATCGCCGGTTCCCCGCAGGCCGGCACGACCAGGAGCATGAGGACCGGGATGAAGCGCGCCGCGCGATGAAGCATGGCGGCATTGTAGGCGAGAGCGGCCCGATCGACCAGCGGCCCCGCCGCCACCCGCCGGCCGGGCTGTCCGCCCGCAGGCGACGTGTTAGGCTCGTTGTCCCAATGGAATCGACGCCGTTTCTGGAGCTTCGCGGGCTGACCAGGAGGTTCATGTCGGGAGGGCGCAGCCTCTGCGTTCTCGAGCGGATCGATCTGTCGATCGCGAGGGGCGAGTTCATCGCCGTTCTCGGGCCGTCCGGCAGCGGCAAGTCGACCCTGCTGGCGCTGATGGCCGGCCTCGACCGTCCCAGCGACGGGGAGGTCCATTTCGAGGGACGCCGCATCGACACCCTGTCGGAGGACGCGCTGGCGCTGCTGCGCCGGCATAAGGTCGGTTTTGTCTTCCAGTCGTTCCAGCTTCTCGGCAACCTGACCGCCCGCGAGAACATCTGCCTGCCGCTCGAGCTGCTCGACCGGCGCGACGCCGGTGAGCGCGCCGACGCCCTGCTCGGCACCGTCGGGCTGGCGGAGCGGGGCCACCATTACCCCGCGCAGCTCTCGGGGGGCGAGCAGCAGCGCGTCGCCCTGGCGCGCGCCTTCGCCACCCGCCCGCCGCTCCTGTTCGCCGACGAGCCGACCGGCAATCTCGACAGCGCGACCGGAGCGCGGGTGCTCGACATCATGACCCGCCTGCAGCGCGAGGGGGGGACCACCCTGGTGCTGGTCACCCACGATCCGGCGGTCGCCGCGCTCGCCGGCCGCCTCGTTCATCTGCGCGACGGCCGCATCGAGCGTGTCGAGACGGCCGTCGCCTCCCCCGGCGCCTCCGGATGACGCCGGGGTTCTACCTCCGCTACGCCGCCCGCGAGCTGCGCGGCACCTGCGGGCGCCTGGTCTTCTTCACCCTCTGCCTGTCGGTCGGGGTCGCCGCGGTGGTCGCCGTCGCCGGGCTGTCGGACAGCATGGACGAAACGCTGCGCGCCGAAGCGCGCAAGCTGCTGGCGGCCGATCTGGTGGTGGAAGGACGCCGGCCGTTGCCGGCGGAGCTCTACCTCGAGATCGAACGGATGCCGGGAGCGTCATGGACCGTGATCAAGGAGCTGCCGAGCATGGTCGCCTCCCCGGGCGACGGCGAAGGCGCGGCGCACAGCGTGCTGGCGGAGCTCAAAGCGATCGACGGCGACTACCCGTTCTACGGCGACCTCGAGCTCGATCCCCCCGGGCGGCTCGATCCACTGCTCGACCGGGAGCACGTCGTGGTCGCGCCCGCCCTGCTGGAGCGGCTCGAGGTCGCGGTCGGCGGCACCGTGAAGATCGGGGAAGCGGAGTTCACCATCGCCGCGATCGTGAGGCGCGAGCCGGACAGCTTCGGCATGTCGTTCACCCTCGGCCCGCGGGTGCTGATGAGCGCCGCCGGGCTGGAGCGCTCCGGCCTGGAGCGCTTCGGCAGCCGCGTTCTGCATCGCGCGCTGATCAGGATGCCGGCCGGCTCCAGCCGGCAGGAGACGGTCGCCGCGGCGGGGCACCTGCGCCGCTCGCTTCCCGATGCCAGTTACCTCAGCATCGAGACCTACGCCGAGGCGCAGCCGGCCGTGCGGAGGAGCCTGCGCCGGGCGGAGAATTTCCTCGGCGTCATCGCCCTGCTCTCTCTCCTGATCGGCGGCATCGGGATCGCGCAATCGGTGCGCGCCTGGCTGGCGGGCCGCATGGATGCGATCGCCGTCCTGCGCAGCCTGGGAATGCGCCCGCGCGAGGTGCTGGTGCTCTACCTCGGCCAGACGGTCGTTCTCGGCCTGCTCGGCAGCCTGCTCGGCGTGGCCGCCGGCCTCGCCATCGTGGCGGCGGCGCCGCTGGTCGCCGGAGATCTGCTCCCCCTGCTGCCGGGGCAATCGCTCCGCCCGCTGGCGGCGCTCCGCGGTTTGACGCTCGGGATCGGCGTCGCGCTGCTGTTCAGCCTGCCGGCGCTTCTCGCCGTGCGCCGCGTGCCGCCGGCGCGCGTTCTGCGGGCCGATGCCGAACCGCTTCCCCCCAGCCGGCCGGCCTGGTGGGGCACCACGATTCTGCTGTTCGCCGGCATCTGCGGCATGGCGATCCTGCAGTCGGGCTCAATCACCAGAGGTCTGCGGTTCGCTGCCGGCATGCTCGTCGCCGCCGGCGTCCTCGCCCTGGCGGCGATCCTCCTGTCGCGCTGCGTCGGTCGCGCGCCGCGCCGCGTCTCCCGCATCTGGGTGCGGCATGGTCTGGCGGCCCTCAGCCGCCCCGGCGCCGGCACCCTGGGGGCGCTGGTGGCGCTCGGCCTCGGGGTCCTCGTCGTGCTGTCGATGTATCTGGTGCAGAGCGGCCTCGGCCGCGAGCTGGAGGCCGATCTCCCGGATGATTCTCCCACCGCCTTCCTGCTCGACGTGCAGCCGTCGCAGTGGCCCCGGGTGCGCGAGCTGCTGGCGGCCGAGGGCGCGCTCCAGGTCGACTCGGTGCCGGTCGTCGTGGCGCGGCTGAAGAGCATCGACGGCCGGTCGGTCGACGATCTGGTGGCGGAGCTCGATGCCAGCCGGGCCGAGCAGGGGCGGCGGCGCTGGGTTCTGACCCGCGAGCAGCGCCTGACCTACATGAAGGATCTGCCGGCCGACAACGTCCTGGTGCGCGGCGCCCTCTGGTCGGAGCCGGAGCGGCCCGAGATCAGCGTCGAGCTCGGCTTCGCCGAGGACCTGTCGGTCGACGTCGGCGCGGTTCTCACCTTCGACATTCAGGGAGTGCCGATCGATCTCTACGTCAGCAGCGTTCGCACCGTCGAGTGGGCGCGCTTCGGCATCAACTTCTTCCTGGTGGTGGAGCCGGGGGTGCTCGACGACGCGCCGCAGACGCGGGTGGTGGCGACCCGCCTGCCGGTGCGCGGCGAGCAGCGGGTGCAGGACCGGCTGGCGGCAGCGTTCCCCAACGTCACCCTGCTCGATATCCGCGCCATCCTCGAGAAGGTCGCCGCCATCGTCGCCCGCGTCGGGCTCGGCGTCCGGCTGCTCGGCGGCTTCACCGTGCTGGCCGGGATCGCCATTCTGGCCGGCGCGGTCAGCGCCGGATCGGTGCGCCGGTCGCGCGAGGTCGCCCTGCTGAAGACGCTCGGCATGACCCGCCGCGGGGTGATCGCGGTGTTCGGCGTCGAGTACGCCCTGCTCGGGCTGGTCGCGGGGCTCATCGGCTCGGCCGGCGCCGGCCTGCTCGCCTGGACGGTCCTGACGCACGGCATGGAGGTCGCGTGGCGGTTCGACCCGCTCGCCCACACGGCAGCGGTCGCGGGGAGCGTGCTGCTGACGATGGTGGCCGGGATCGCCACCAGCGCGCCGGCGCTGACGCGCCGCCCGATGGAGGTACTGCGGACGGAGTAGGGTATCAGTTGCCGGTCAGTTGTCGATCCGGCCGATCAGCTCGGCGAACTGCAGCAGCGATCGAAGACCGAGAAAATCGCGCGTTACCCGCGCCCGCGCTGCCCGGCCGAGCCGTTCCGCCAGCGCCGGATCGCGCAGCACCTGGGCGAGCAGGGCGGCGAACGAATCGAGATCGGCCGGGTCCTTCAGCAGCAGACCGCTGACGCCATGCTCGATCTGGTCCTGGATGCCGCCGACCGCGCTGGCGACCAGCGGCCGCCCCTTCCACATCGCCTCGGTGACGGTGAGGCCGAATCCTTCCCGCAGGCTCTTCTGCACCACCACCGCGGCGTGCCGCTGCAGCGCATTGACGATGGCGGCATTCTCCTCCACATCGGCGGTCGGCAGGTTGGCGAGATGCACCCGCCGCCGGTGCTCCTCCGGCAGGTTCTTCCAGTATTGATGGACGCGCTCGAACACCTCGAGACCTTCCGGATCGTCGGAGACCGAGTCGCCTCCCGGACCGGCAAGAACGAGGGCGGCGGCGGCCGGCAGATCCCCTTCCCGCATCCGCACGAAGCCTTCCATCACCCCGACCGGATCCTTCAGCGGATCCCAGCGGGAGACCTGCACCACCAGCGGCGTGCCCCAGTCGGGCGGCGGTCCGAAGCGGGTCATCACCGCCGGACGCTCCACCCGCGCCGTCGTGCCGTC
>CBDUYA010000064.1:0-11722 GCA_965371335.1 uncultured bacterium
CGGGCCTTCTGGCGGGCGGGGCGGGAGTGGCCGCGGTCGGCGCCGCGCGGCGCGACCGGGGCGATCTGCTGGGAGAACTCGGGGTCGTTCTCGGCGTCGTCGAGAGTGACGGTGTCGCCGCCGGCAAAGAGGGCGAGACGGTAGACCTGGTTTTCCAGCTCGCGCACATTGCCGGGCCAGTCGTGGCGGGTGAGAGCGGCCATGAGGGCCGGGTCGACCTTCAGCTTCGGCGCCTTGTTCTCGGCGGCGACGCGGCCGAGGAAGTGATCGACGAGCAGGGGGATGTCGTCGCGCCGGTCGCGCAGCGCCGGCAGGGGAACGACGACGCCGTTGATGCGGAAGAAGAGATCGCGGCGGAAGGTCTTTTCGTCGATCATCTCCTCCAGATCGCAGTTGGTCGCGGAGACAATCCGCACGTCGACCTTGCGGGCCGACTCCGAGCCGACCGGACGGATCTCGCCGTCCTGCAGGACGCGCAGCAGCTTGCTCTGCATCGTCAGGCTCATGTCGCCGACCTCGTCGAGGAAGAGCGTTCCCCCGTCGGCCATCTCGAACACCCCCTTGTGGTGGGTGTCGGCGCCGGTGAACGCCCCTTTGGTGTGGCCGAACAGCTCGCTGGCGAGGAGGGTGTCGGTGAGGGCGGCGCAGTTCTCGCTGAAGAACTTCCCGTCCCTGCGGCGGCTGTTGTGGTGGATGGCGCGGGCGGCCAGCTCCTTGCCGGTGCCGCTCTCGCCGCGGATCAGGACCGAGAGATTGCTCGCCGCCACCTTCGAGATCAGGTTGAAGACGGCCCGCATCGGGGCGCTCCGGCCGATGATGTTCTCGAAGCCGTAGCGCTCCCGCACTTCCTTTTTCAGATACGTATTCTCCTGCCGCACCGCGTCGAACAGGCGGGCGTTGTCGATGGCGATGGCGGCCTGGTCGGCGAACGCCTCGAGGAAGCGGAGGTGGTCGTCGCCGAACACGACGCCGGGGCGGCGGGTGTCGACGTAGACGGTGCCGATGACCCGGTCCTTGAGCCGCAGCGGCACGCACATCAGCGAGCGGATGTGGTACAGGGCGACGCTCTTCGAATCCCGGAAGCGGTCGTCGTCGGCGGCGTCATGGCTGAGGACCGGCCGGCCCCGTCCCGCCTCCCGCAGGATGCTGCGGGAGTACTCGGTGGCGTCCTTGATCGTCTCCTGCTCGAGGTTGCGGGCGACCACCACCTCCATCTCTTCGCCGTCGTCGCGCAGCAGGAAGATCAGGCCGCGCTCGGCCCCGACGCTCTCGATCGCCAGATCCATCACCTTGTTCAGGAGCGGCTCCGGCTCGAGGATCGAATTGATAGCGCGGGTGATGGCATACACCTTGGCCAGCATGCGGGTGGAGCTGTCGGTGGCGGGGTCGATTGAAGCGTCCGCTCGTGCAGAGGCGCCGCCGCCTGCCGCCTCGGGGGCAGCGGAAGGGGCGGCCGCCTGGCGGCCCACTTGCCGTCGCGCGGCCTCCTGTTTGTAGTCGTCGCGCATGCTCGGCTCCTCGATCTGTGAGGCGATCCGGAGGATGATCCGGTGCCCTTCATTATAGGCCCCGGCGGCCTCCCCGGGGTGTCCGGACGCCTCCAGCGCGGCGCCGAGAAGCGCCAGCAGCTTCCAGTGGAATTCGTGGAATCGGCCCGTCTCGGCCGCCTCGATGCCGGCCCGGGCCTCACGCAGCGCGTCGTCCGGCTTGCCGGCGGCGCGGGCCAGGTGGCCGAGGACGAGATGGCGCCACAGCCGGTCGGGGAAGCGCAGGGCGCGTGCGTCGTGCCGGGCGATGCGCCGCGCCATGAGCGTCAAGGCGCGGCGGTTGCCGGCGCCGATCGCCACCGCCTCGACGCATTCGGCCGAAAAGGTGATGCGGATGTGCCGCAGGGCGCGGCCGATGTCGCGCGCCTCGCGGGCGAGCGTGAGGGTCTCTTCGGTGTCACCGATGGCGAGACGGTCGGCGGCGAGGCAGACGCTCAGGTGCCCCTCCTGCACGCGGCTGCCGATGCGGCGGGCGAGGTCGAGCCCCTCGCGATGCAGCGCCTCGGCGCGGTCGGGACGGCCGAGTTCCCGCTGGCAGTTGCCGAGATAGTCGAGCAGGGGAGGGATCTCGGTCTCGTGGCCGAGGTCGGTGGTGATGTCGCGCGACTCTTCGAGCGCCGCGATGGCCCGGTCATACCGACCCTGCAAGGCGTGCGCCTGACCGAGCCAGCCGAGGTAGTTGGCGAGGATGGTCGGCGCCACGTGTCGGCGGGGCCAGTCGATCGCCTCCTCGAGGGTTCCGATCGCCCCCTCGACGTCTCCCTGATCGAGGCGGATCGGAGCGATGTTGGTGAGGTAATGGTGGTAGTCGTAGCGCAGGCCGGCGTCGCGCAGCAGGTCGAGCGCCTCCCGCAGGTAAGGCTCCGTCCTGCCGGGTTCGCCGAGACCAAGATGGCAGAGTCCGGCGTTGTTCAGCACCGCGACCAGCTCGGTCAGTTCACCGAGCTCGCGGTAGAGCGAGGCCGACTCCTCCAGGTGGCGCAGCGCCTCGCGCTGCCGGCCGCCGCGGGCGTGGAGGAGGCCGCAGTAGTTGAGAGCGGCGGCGAGCGCGCTGCGGTCGCCGCCCTCGCGCGCTGTCGCCAGCGCCTTGCGGCCGGCCGCCTCCGCCTCCCGCTCCCGGCCGAGAAACGACTGCGCCCAGATCTGATAGCAGAGCGCCTTGACCAGATAGAACGACGAGCCGGCGCGTGATGCGTCCTGCTCCATCGTCCGGCTCAGCTCGAGCGTGGCGGCATGATCGCCGAGCGCCGGTCCCTTGAGGTTGATTGCCTCGTGCAGGGTCGACAGGCGGCGGTCGCCGTCATCCTCCGGCATCAGCTCGCAGGCCTGCAGCAGGAACGCGGCCCGCTGGGCGGGGTTGAACAGCGACTGCGCCTTGCGCGCGGCGCGCAGAGAGTAGTCGACTGCGCGCCCGGCATCGCCGGCCCGCGTGTAGTGGTGCGCCAGGTCCTCCACGACCTCCTCGAGGCTGGCGGCGTATTCGGTCTCGATGGCGGCCGCGGCGGCGCGGTGCAGCTCCCTGCGGCGCGCCGCATCGAGAGCTCCATAGGCCGCCTCCCGGATCCGGCTGTGGCTGAGATCGATCACGATGGCGTCCTGCTGAGTGCGATCGACCATCACCATCCGGAGGTTCTCCAGCGATTCGATCGACGGGACAAGCCGCTCATCGGCGCGGCCGAGGGCGCGCCCCAGCGTCACCAGCCGGACCGGCCGGTTGAACACCGCCAGCAGCGAGACGGCGTCGCGCTCGCTCTGGTTCAGATCGCCGAGACGGCGGGCGACGATGGCGGTCAGCCCGGCCCCCAGTTGCCGCGGATCGATCGACGGGACAAGCCGCTCATCGGCGCGGCCGAGGGCGCGCCCCAGCGTCACCAGCCGGACCGGCCGGTTGAACACCGCCAGCAGCGAGACGGCGTCGCGCTCGCTCTGGTTCAGATCGCCGAGACGGCGGGCGACGATGGCGGTCAGCCCGGCCCCCAGTTGCCGCGGATCGATCGACTCGAGGCGGGTGGTCCAGCCGGAGCCACGGCGCAGCAGCGCCCCCTCGCCGGCCAGAGCCTTCATCAGCTCCTCGACGTAAAGCGGGTTGCCCTCGGTCTGATCAGCGAGGAAGCGGGCCAGCTCGCGCGGCTCTTCCTCGAACGGCATCATCGAGGCGATCAGATCGCCGATCTCATCCCGGCCAAGCGGCCGGAGGGGCATGCAACGCAGGCGGGGGAGCCGCTCGAACCGCTGCAGAAACGGATGAATGGGAGCGCTCCCTTCGTCCCGCAGCGTGCCGACGATCAGCCAGCGGCCCCGCCCGGCGCGGAACAGCAGGTGATGCAGGAAGTCGACGGTCGGGCCGTCGCACCAGTGCAGGTCCTCCAGGAAGAGGACGCCGCCGGAGTCGCCGGCGCGCAGGTCGAGGGCGGTCGCCAGGTGGGTCATGAACTCGGCCTTGTCGAGCGCTGCGGCCGGCGTGGATGCGTTTCCCGCTCCCGCGGTCTCTCCGGCGCCGAGCGCCATCTGCAGGGCGGCCCGGACCTCCGCCGCCGGCTCCTCTCCCGCCGGTAGCCGGCGCAGCGCCTCGACGATCGGCTGCAGTGGCGCCCCGCCGGTCTCGTAACAGCGGCCGGTGACGTTGCGGATGCCCCCGAGCTGCAGGTGGTGACGGAGCTCGCGCAGCAGGCGGCTCTTGCCGAGGCCGCTCGCACCGTGGAGGAACATCATGCGGGGTGTCCCGTTGTCGATGGCGGGAGCGGCGACGTGGGCCTCGATCCCCGTGACCAGCTCGGTCATCTCCGACTCGCGTCCGACCATGCGGCCGGAGGTGACAAAGCTGGCGCAGGTCTCGGCGGTGTCGAGACTGAGGGGGGCGGCGGCGCTCTCGTTCAGCAGCGTCATGGCGGCCCCGGCCGAGGCGGGCCGCGCCGCCGGGTCGCGCGCCATCAGGACGCTCAGGAACGATGCGATGCGCTCCGGCACGTCGGGATTGAGGCCGCGCAGCGACGGCGCCGCTCCCTGCAGAATGGCGGAGATCACCTGGCCGGGATCGTCACCGCGGAAGGGCAGCTCGCCGCCGAGCAGCTCGTAAAGAACGACACCCAGCGAGTAGAGATCGGAGGATTCCGCCGGCGTCCCGTCGCCGATCCGCTCGGGGGCGATGTAATGGATCGTGCCGCTCAGCCCGCCGGCGCCTGGCGCGGCGCGGGGCTGCGCCAGCCCGAAGTCGACCAGCTTGATCTGGAACGGCGCGTGGATCAGCAGGTTCTGCGGCTTGATGTCGTTGTGCAGCAGGCCGCGCGCGTGGATGTAATCAATCGCGCGCAGGCACTGCGCCACCAGGTCGTCGACCTGCCTCACGACCGCGCGCCGGTCGAGGGTGCCGAGGTCGCCGCCGGTGACGTACTCCATGGTGAGGAACGGACCGCCGCCGGGGCCGTCGACCGTGCCGAAGTCGTACACCTCGGCCAGGTTCGGGTGCCGCAGCAGGGTCATGGAGCGGAATTCGTCCCGGAAGCGGCGGATCGCTTCGGGATCGATCGCATCAGCCCGCAGCAGCTTCAGGGCGACCGGGCGGTTGCCCTGATGGGTGTCGCACGCGAGATGCACGGCTCCCATTCCCCCCTCGCCCAGGAGCCGTACCAGTTCATACCGGCCGTTGACGAGCAAAGTGCCAGCCTTTCAGCGAATTGCCATGAAAGTACCCCCGTTCCGACCGTACCGCAAGGGTAAGTTGAAAGGTTCCCCGGCACTTCAGGGCCGAAGGACATCATAACCCCGGGATAGGAGGTCCCGAGCCGGCGAGGGCGGTATTTCTCCGGCCCGGCGGCGGGATGGCGTCGCGCCGCGGGCTAATTGAGCGGCTGGTGGCGGCGGAGAGCGAAGCGCTGGGAGACCGCCGGCCCGGTCGGACGCTCGCGGTGGGCGAACTTGCGGGCGTACATCTGGGCGTCGGCAACCGCGATCAGCGATTCGATGGTCTTCCCTTCGTCCGGGAACGAAGCGGCGCCCATACTGACGCTGATCTTCAGGGCGCGATTCCGGGCGACGGCGAATTTGTGGTTGGCGATCGCCATCGTGATGCGTTTCTGCACACTGTTGATTTCGTCGGGCCCGACGCCGGGAACGGTGATGATGAACTCGTCCCCGGCGTAGCGGACGCAGGTATCGCAACTGCGCATCTGGGAGCGGATCGCCCGGGCCACGCCGCGCAGGATCCGGTCGCCGGCCGGGTGCCCGAAGCGGTCGTTGACCTCTTTGAAGTTGTCGACATCGAGCACGATGATGCTGAGCGGCCCCTGCTGGGCGGTGGCACGGTGGAGCTCCTGCTCGAAGCTGCCAAACAGGTAGCGGGCGTTGGGCAGCCGCGTCAGGGGATCGGTCAGGGCGTTCTCCTGCGTCTCCTCATAGAGCAGCGCGTTCTTCACGCCGCTGCCGATATGGCGCGCCACGATCGAGATCATCCGCAGGCTGTCCTGCTCGAACGGCCGGTCCCGCAGATCGTACAACGCCAGCACCCCGAGCAGGTCCTCTCCGTCGAGAAGGGGAGCGGCGATCGTGCTCTCCAGCGGCTCGATCGTGCCGGCGGCGATCAACTCTTCCAGATCAAGCGGCGGGCTCTTGCGGCGCAGCGGCGCCGACGGAGCGTGACTGATGATCGGGAGGCCGTGCTGGGCCGCCCAGCCGCTGGTCCGCTCACCCAGCGGGATCTCGAAACGGGCCATGACTTTCGAGCCGGGGCCGTGCACGAAGCGGGCGCGCAGCAATCGTCGCTCCCTGTCGTACAGGTAGACGATGAGACAGCGGTGGGGAATGAGCGGCGCGATCTTCTCCGCGATGCCCGGCAGCGATTCTTCCAGCTTCAGGCTGCCCGCCATTCCCTGGGCGATCTCGTAGAGGTCGTAGCTCTCCCGGTGGGCGGACGAGATGTTCTCCATGATTGACGCGCTCAGCAAACTGGCCGCGTCCTGCGTGTCGGCGCCCGGGGGCGCCGCCGTGGTCCTGCTGGGCAGGGTGCCGATCTCCGCCGGGGACCTGAGCGAGGAGGCGATCATCGACTCGATGCGGTCGAAGTTGGCGATCAGGCACTCGACCACGCGGGGGTCGAACGAGGTGCCCGACTCCTCCTGGATCTGGGCGAGCGCTTCGTCGCGCGACAGGGGGCGGCGGTAGGGGCGCTCGGAGGTCAGCGCGTCGAAGCTGTCGACCACCGACAGGATGCGCGCCGCCAGCGGAATGCCCTCTCCTGCGAGCCGGTCCGGGTACCCGGTGCCGTCGAACTTTTCGTGGTGCGAGCGCACGACGCTGGCGATCGGATAGGGGAAGTGCACCCGCTCGAGGATCTCCGCTCCGATGCGGGGATGGATCGCCATCTTCTCGAATTCGTCCGGGGTCAGGCGCCCCGGTTTGCAGAGGATGTACTCGGGCACCGCCAGCTTGCCGATGTCGTGCAGGACCGCCCCGGCGCGCAGCGCTTCCTGGTCGTTCTTCGGCAGTCCCATCAGGCGGCCCAACTCCAGGGCGAAGGCCTGCACGCGCCGCAACTGCTTCACGGTGGTTCGGTCCTTGGCGTCGATCGCCAGGGCCAGGGCTTCGATCACCGACAGGTAGAGATCGGCGATCTCTTCCAGGTGCCTGCGGCGCTGATGCACGGCGTCGGAATAGAGCTGCAGGGAAAAATGCAGGATGTAGAGAGGGATCAGCGAGAACGGCAGGATCTTCAGACCGAACCTGTCGACCCCGAGCGCGAGCAGGACGCCCGCCGGCGTCGCCACGACGAAGTTCGGCCAGGCGCGGCGCAGGGCGCGATGCCAGTGCGGGCTGAACAGCGCCTTGCGGGTCACCACGGTCATGCCGGCGTTGAGAGCCGCGCCGCCGAGCAGGAAGGTGAGGGCCACCACCAGCGCGGCCGGCCATTCGCCCTCGACGCTGATGGCGCCGGGGTGGCCGTTGGCGAGGCGGAACAGGAAACCGCCGGCCACGGCAACGATCAGCGCCCCACTGACGGTCAGCGGGGCCCGGTACCAGGGACGCCACCACTTGCTTCGCCACACGCAACCGGTCAGCCCGACGGCGGCCGCCGTGATGGCGGCCGTCGGCGTTCCGAAAAGCATCAGCGTGGTCAGGACCCAGGCAAAGGAGAGGGAGATGTTTCCGATCAGCGGCACCGGAATGCTGAACGGCGCCGCGGCGGCGGCGACCAGGGCACAGGCGATGACGGGCCAGAGTGCGGGAGGCACCGCGGTCAGCTTCCAGGCCGCCCATAGCGACAGACCACCACCGAGCAGGACGGTGATCACGTAGATCTTCGCCGCGCGGCTTAACCGAGGCTCTGTCGTTTCCTGTGCGTCCTCCATTTTCCACCTGTCATGTGCGGTCATTGGACAAACCGCGCTCGATGAAAAGATTGGTTGTTGACGGTGGGAGATCCATTTCAGTTTCGGGAATTACAGCATCGGTCGCGAGGCGTCAGCAGCCCGACCCGCCGACGGCCCGGTGACGGCCGTCCGACCCGGAAAACCGGCGCGCAGCGGGTGCTATACTCGAACGCAGATGGGCGCCCGCGACGCGCCCTGGAGGCGGCGCATGTCTTCCCGGTCGAAAAAGCGACGAGGGCCCCGGTCTGCTCCCGGCACGGCAGCCGGGATGGGGCGGCAGTCGTTGCGTCACCGGGTGTCGGGGAGGCGGAGGGCGATTGTGATCGCGGCGATCGCGGCGCTCGGCATGCTTGCCCTGGCGTCGATGCGGCGCATCGCTCCGGAGGAGCGCGCGTACCGGCGATCGGTGTTCACCGGCGGCGTCGCCCGCCTGCAACCGGGATGGCGGATTGCCGTGCCGCTCCTCCACCGGGTTGTCCGGCTGACGGAAGGGCCGTTGCGGGTGACCGGCGAGATGTCGCTCGAGTCCCGCTCGGGCGATCTCCTGAACCTGCCTTACGAGGTCTGGGCCACCATCAATGACGCGCGGCTCTCCGACCTGCTCGCGGATCCGGGCGGACTCCAGGGGCCGGAAGAGGCGATGCGCCGCGTGGTGACGGAATCGATCCGCGGCTGGGCCGATGACCTCGACAGCGAATCGATCGTTCTGATGCGGGGGAGCGCGGCGGTTGAGGAGAAGGCGCGCCGGCGTCTCGAAGATCAGGGGTTCGAAGGCGTCGTGGTCGCCTTCCACCAGGTCACCGCCGCCGGCGACCGGATCGAGACGATCACCCGTGATGCGCTCAGCTCCGGGCGACCGCCGCAGGGGGGACGCATCGCCCTCTTCGGCCTCGACGGCGCCGACTGGCAGACCATCGATCCGCTCATCAAACGGGGCGAGCTTCCCAACCTGGCGCGTCTCAAGGAGGGTGGTGCCTGGGCCAACATCAAATCGATGACCCCGATGCTGTCACCGCTCTTGTGGACGACGGTCGCCACTGGCGTGAGTCCCGACCGGCACGGCATCATTGATTTTCTGGTGCGCGACGAGACGACCGGAAAGTCGGTCCCCGTCTCCAGCCACCGCCGCAAGGTGAAGGCGCTGTGGAACATCTACACCGATGCGGGGCGCGAATCGGCGTTCATCGCCTGGTGGGCGTCCTGGCCCGCCGAGGAGGTGCTGGGCCACCTGGTGTCCGACCGGGTCGCCTACAGCCTGTTCGGCTACGAATCGACCGCCGCCGACCTGCAAGGGGCGACCTGGCCGCCGTCGTACTTCGAGCACATCCGGCCCGGGCTGGCCGATGATTCCCGCATCACGCTGACGGAGCTGCAGCAGTTCGCGCGCATTGACGAAGCGATGTTCGCGGATCAGCGCAAGCAACTGAAGTCGGATCGATCCGCCCTCCGCCTGCCGGTCAACCAGTTGACGAAGATTCTTGCCAGCTCGAAGTCGTATCAGACAATTGCCCTTGACATCCTGTCGCGCGGCCAGCCCGATCTCTTCGCCCTCTATTACCAGGGCATCGATGAGATCGGCCATCGCTTCGCCCACTACATGCCACCGAAGATGGAGATGGTCAGTGAGGAGGAGTTCCAACGGTACCGGGGGGTGGTGGAGGAGTACTACCGCTATCAGGACAGACAGTTGGGGAAGGTCCTCGACCGGCTGGAGCCGGACACCACGGTGATCGTCCTGTCGGACCACGGCTTCGAGAACGGCAGCAGCCGGCCGCAGGACGATCCGCCCTACATCGAGGGGAAGCCGGGATTGTGGCACCGGCGCTACGGCATCGTGATTCTCTCCGGGCCGGATATCCGCCCCGGCCGTCTCGATACGACCAGCCTTCTCGACATCGCGCCGACCATTCTTTATCTCGCCGGCCTGCCGGTGGCGGAGGACATGGAAGGGCGCGTCATGGAGGAGGCGATCGACGCCGCCTTTCTGAGAGAACATCCGCAGCGCACCCTCGCCTCATACGAACGGATCGGGCAGCCGCTGCGTACGAGGGGTGACGGGCTCGCCGGATCGCCGGTCGACCAGGAAATGATGGAGCAGTTGTGGGCCCTCGGGTACGTCGGGGGAGGGGCCGCCGGCGACAGCGGTACACCGGACCAGCCGATCTCCCTGCCGGCGGGCGGCGGTGGCGGAACGCTGATCACCGGTCATCTCAACGAGGCCTCGCTGCACATGCAGAAGGGGGATTACCGCGCCGCCGAGGAATCGGTTGAGAAAGTGCTGGCGATCGCCCCCAATTTCGTCGGCGCTTGGCTGGTCAAAGGGCAGATCGCATCGGAACAGAAGAAATACGATCAGGCGATCGAGGCCGGCCACAAGGTGCTGGAGCTCTCGCCGGAGGGGGAGCGCCATATCTATACGCAGCTTGGACAGATCTACACCGATGCCGAGCGCCTCGACGAAGGGCTCGTCTACCTCCGCCGGATGGCGGCGTCCTATGCGGATATCGGAGAGATCCGGGCCGCCATCGGCGCGCTGCTGCTGGAGAAGGGCGAGACGGAAGCGGCCGAGAAGGAGCTGCTCGCATCGCTCCGGATCGACCCGGCGCTCTCCGAGCCGCTCGCCGAACTCCACACCCTGTTCCGCGGCACGGAGCGCATCCTGGAGCTGGAGGCGATCGTCCGCCAGGGGCTGGCCATCGATGACAAGTCGGTCGTCCATCACAACTGGATGGGGCTCATCCATGAATGGCGCAAGGAGTTCGCCGACGCGGAACGGGAATTCGAGCTGGCGATCGAGCTCGATCCGGACTACACCGCGACGATGGCCAATCTGGGCGCGCTGTACGGCAGGATGGGGCGGATGGACGAGGCGGTCGCCGTCCTGTCTCGCGCGGTGAAGAAGGAGCGCGACAACCTCGAGGCGTGGGTGAACCTCGGCGCCGCCTACGGGCGGCTCGGCCGGTCGCAGGAAGCGATCGAGGCGCTGGAGACGGCGCGCGGGCTGGGAGCGCGCAGCACCACGCTCTACAATGCCCTGGCGCTCTCCTACCTGCAGGCGAGGCAGCGCGACAAGGCGCTCGAGTATCTCAGGGAGTCGCTGGAGATCGATCCCGATCAGCAGGATGCCCGGGATCTTCTGAATGTTGTGAACCGGCCGTCGTAACCAGCTCGGCCGGAGCACGCAGCAGGCCGGAGAAGATCCGCCATACGGTGGGATCGGCATCGCGCGTCAGCGCGCGCAGCGCCCGGTAGTGTTCGCCGTAGCGGTCGAGCGCCTCGCGGAATTCGTCCTCGCGCAGGTTGCTGTAACGGCCCCCCCTCGCCTCCGTCACGTTGAAGCCCCAGGCCGCTGCCTCGAAGAAATGGCGCTCGCTCGCCGCCGGCACGCCGCCGGGAACGGGGAGCGAGGTCGCTCCTGCCAGATGCCGGGCGTGAAAGTACTCGTGATCGAGGAGAAGGAGGGTCCAGCCGATGCTGCGGGCGGCGTCGAGCGAGGTGCGCCGGTAAACGATGTCGTTGCGCACGCCCGGTCCGGCAAACGGCGCGTTGTCCAGCCGGGTCGGGTCATCCGCGCCGGGGCGCACCAGCGCCATGTAGATGGGCCGGTGGTCGCGCGCCGCGGCACGGTCGTCCGGCAGGGGACGGATCGTCTCGATATAGGCGCGATAGTCGGGACGGGCGGCGCCCAGCAGCGAGCCGGGATCGCGATCACCGATCTGTGATCGACCGGCGGAGGCGGTCATGTGCCGGGAGGCGCCGATGGCTCCTCCCGGCACGTTCCCTCCCACGAGCCAAGCGGTCAACAGGCCGAGC
>CBDUYA010000065.1:0-11667 GCA_965371335.1 uncultured bacterium
TAGATCTCGGCGTGCTGCGGCTGCAGCACCAGAGCGACGCTGAGGCCGAGGAGGCCGAGCAGCATGATGGCGTTGAGCGCCCTCTGCCCGGGGAACATTAACGGGCGCCCCGGCAGGATTCCCTGCAGCTTGCTGAAGGCGACCAGACTGCCGGTCAGAGTGAGGGCGCCGATCGTGCCGGAGGCCACCGTGGCGATGCCGAACTGCATCGAGGGGAGATGTCCCGCCCCGATCGTCTCGAGCAATGCGGCGCCGGCAACCAGGGCGGAGGCGCCGCCGCCGAAGCCGTTGAGGAGCGCCACCAGTTGCGGCATGGCGGTCATCTGGACCTTCAGGGCGAGCACCCCGCCGATGGCGGAGCCCACGACGATGCCGGCCAGGATCACCTTGTAATCGATGATCTGCCGGTCGACGAGGGTGGCGGCGATGGCGATCAGCATGCCGAGCGATCCCATCCGGTTGGCGCGCACCGCGGTGCGGGGATGGGACAACCCCTTGAACGTCATGATGAACAGAACGGACGCGACGAGATAGGCGAGGTTGATCAATGCGTGCTGCACGGCTTACTTCCTCTTGAACATCTGAAGCATGCGGTTGGTGACGAGGAACCCGCCCACCACGTTGATGGTGGCGATGACGACCGCCAGGAAACCGAGGATCGTGGTCAGCATGGTGGCCTGCATGCCGGCCGACAGGATGGCTCCGACGATGGTGATTCCCGAGACAGCGTTCGATCCCGAGGTGAGCGGCGTGTGCAGCGTCGGCGGCACCTTGGTGATCACCTCGTAGCCGACGAAGAACGCCAGAACGAAGACGGTCAATGCGATGGCAAACGATTCCATTACTCCTCCCGGGCTCGCCCCGCGCCGGCCGTGGCCCGGGTAGGGGTGAGCGTCTCGCGGATTTTCGCGTTCTCCACCTCGCCCCCGTGGGTCACCAGCGTCTCGCGGATGATTTCGTCCTCGCGGTTGAGATTGATCCTGCCGTCCTTGATCAGCAGCAGGAGGAAGGTCGTGATGTTCTTGGCATACATCTGGCTGGCGTGGTACGACACGGTGGCGGGGAGGTTCACCGGGCCGAGGATCGTCACGCCCTTCTCGACCACCGTCTCACCGGGACGGGTCAACTCGCAGTTGCCGCCGCGCTCCGCGGCCAGGTCGACGATCACCGAGCGGGGCGCCATGCCGGCCACCATGGAGGCGGTGACCAGCAACGGCGCTTTCCTGCCGGGGACCGCCGCGGTGGTGATGACGACGTCGCTGGCGGCGATGACGCGGGCCATCATCTCGCGCTGACGCTGGTAGAACGACTCATCCTGCGCCTTGGCGTAGCCCCCCTTGTCCTCCGCGTCGACCGCCTCCAGCGGCAGCTCGACGAACTTGGCGCCGAGACTCTCGACCTGCTCCTTGACCGCCGGCCGGACGTCGTACGCCTCGACCACGCCGCCCAGCTTGCGCGAGGAGGCGATCGCCTGCAGCCCCGCGACGCCGGCACCGACCACGAAGACCTTCGCCGGGGTGATGGTCCCGGCGGCGGTCATCATCATGGGGAACATCTTCGGCAGGGCGTCGGCGGCGAGAAGGACCGCCTTGTAGCCGGCGATGGTCGCCATCGACGACAGGACATCCATGCTCTGCGCCCGGGTGATGCGCGGGATCAACTCCATGGCGAACAGGGTGGCGCCGGTCGCGGCAACCTCCTGCACGGCGGCGCCGGCGGTCAGCGGCTCGAAGGTGCCGATCACCACCTGCCCCGGGCGCAGCATCGCGAGATCGGCGCGTCCCGCCTCAGGATTGGCGCCGTAGGCCCGCACCTGCAGGATCACGTCCGCCTCCCGAAACACCTCGTCGCGGGAGGAGGCGATGCGCGCGCCTTTCTCCCGGAAGGCGGCATCCAGGTAGCCGGCGGCATCGCCGGCACCCGCTTCGAGCAGAATTTCGCCTCCGGCCTTCTTCAGGGGAGCAAGAACTGAGGGGACGAGCGCAACGCGCGCCTCGCCCGGAAACGTCTCTTTCGGTATGCCAAGAATCATGAATAGTCCGTCCTGCGTGCGTGGGATGCTCGGTTCCGTTTAACTGTTGCCAGAAGGGGGATTCTACCCGATCCGGGCGCTCCGCGCACCTGTCTCGAGCGCCTTTCTAAGCGAGTTTCATGCCAGAGCGACCGAGTGAAGCGATGAGCCGGAGAAAATCGCCGACCTCGTCGGTGTCCTGCAGGGAGTAGCCGGCCGCGGTCGGCCGTGGAGTGCGTGCCACCAGCGCCGTCAGCCCCCGGTCGTGTAAGGCCCGGAAGGCATCCTCGTCGGTGATGTCATCCCCGACGTAAATCGGGACGACCTCCTCCCCCTCGAGGCCGAGGGCCCGCAGCAACCAGAGAACCGCCCGCCCCTTGTCCCACTCGACCGCCGGGCGCAGCTCCAGGACCTTCTTGCCGCGGATCTTCTTCAGAGTCGGTCCTTTCTCCCCGAGGATCCGATCGACCGCCGACTCGATCTCCGCCACCCGCTCGTCCGCCACCTGCCGGAAGTGCACGGCGACGGAGAACCGCTTGTCCTCCACCAGGACGCCCGGCACACCGGCGAGCGCCGCTGCCAGATCGGCCGCCGCCTGCCGCACCGCCGGGCGCAGGTCAGCGGCGACCTCGTGGCGGATCGGGGAGTTGCCGGGGAGCGGTGAGCCGCCGGCGAGCGGCGAGCCGCCCGGCCCGGCGAGGGAGCCCCGGCCGGCCGGAGCGCGCGGGCCGGCGATGTCGAAGCCATGGCTGCCGGCGTAGATCAGCTCTTCCACCCCGACCAGCCGGGCGACCTCCGCCCGGGCGCGGCCGCTGACGATCACGGTCGGGGCCCTGGCCGCGAGGTCACTCAGGATGCGACGCATCTCCGGCGCCAGGATCGCCAGCTCGGGACGCTCGACGATCGGGGTGAGGGTGCCGTCGTAGTCGAGAAAGATCGCCGGCGTACGTCCGGTGAGGCGCCGGGTGATCGCCTCGCGATGAGCTGGAAGAGGTGGGCGGGCATGTTCGCGGTTGGCGAACCAGGCGTCGATCTCGTCCGCCATGAGGTCGGCGAGGGCGGGAACGACCAGGTCGGCGCCCGCCTCGCGCCGGACACGCCGGGCGTCTCCCGGGGTGACGGTCGCGGCGTCGCCGCGCGCTGCGCCCGGCGCGCCGCTCCCGGCAAGACCAACGACGAAGCCGAAGCCGCCCTGTTTGGCGCGACGGATCGTGTCGACCTCCCGGGTGACGATGAACGTCCGGCGCCGGTCGAGCGGCGTCGGATCAGCCGGACGGTGCTTCGGATCGAATCGCGGCGTTTCCCCCTGCCCCGCGGAGAGCGGCGCGAGTGACGGGTCCGCGACGGTGGTGATGCGCGCTCCCCGGGCGCGCAGCGTATCGAGCAAGGCAGCGGCGGCCCGGTCGATCTCGATCCGATCGTCAATGAGCCCGGCGTCAAACGGGAGAGGCGTCTTCATTCAAAGCGGAGAGGCAGGCGATCGACCCGGCGCGGTCAAGCTGCCGGTCGTCGTCGCGTCGCGCCGGGTCGGCGGTACGACAATGAACTCAAGAATCGCGCGCTCCGGGTCGCCGTCGGGGGTTCCGAGACGCACCTCGAACCGGCAGGTTCCCGGGCTCAGTCGGGCGGCAGGGATCGAGTCGATCATCGGCACGCACTGTAACCCCCGCTTCTCCTGCGGCAGGGTCAGCGGCAGCAGGGGGATCGCCTCGTTCTCCGGTCCGCAGGTGAGAGTGCGTTCGAGATCCCATTCCGGGGAAGGTGGCTGCGGGGTGCGGGATGACCTCTTCGACCGGCGGGAAGGCCGTCGCCCGCTCCGGCTCCAATCGACGCAGACCGAATAGAACAGATGCGCCGCGCTGCCGGCCTCCACCACCGAGGTTTCGCTCAACAGAACGCCCCGGGGAAGAAGGGGAGAAGCCGCGGCGAGTTCCTTGCCTTTCCAGTCCGACGCATCGCCCTCCGTCCCGTCCGCGTTCTTGGTCTGTTCCTGCACAATGATGGCACGCGTATCCCCACCCGTCAGTCCGATGCGCCCGAGCCGCGGGGCGTTGGCGCGCACCTCGATGTCGGTCGTGGCGGCCGAGATGGTCCGCGCCAGCTGGTCCTGGACGATCGCGACGATCCGGTAGCGTCCGGGCGGGGCGTCGAACTCCTCCGTCGCAACGACCCGATCGTGGGTGCGGTCCGGCGTCGGAAGGGGCGGCAGGGTGAGCACCGCCTGTCGCCCGAAGCCGAACGACTGCCGGTCGGTCGCCACGTCGGCCCAGACGCCCCGTCTGGAGGTGGTCGGGCCGGCGCCATCTTCGATCGGCCGCAGGGGGACGACGCGTGCGCCGATCTGCACCCGCACCTGTCGCGAGCCGCGACGCCCGCCCGGCAGCGGCAGGCCGAGCAGCGCCCCGAGCGGTGTCGCGACCTCGACCTGAAGTCGCGCTCCGCCGTCGCGCCGGAACAGCTCCGTCGCCCGCACTGCGATCGGGAAGTCGTCGGCGGCCGCCGGCGCCATGAATGCGGCCCGGACCAGGTCGGCGTCGATGTCTTCCAGCGTCGGGTCCTCCAGCGTCTGCCGGTAGCGGAGGCGCACCGCGCCCTCCCGATCGAGCAGGCGCACGCGGATCGGCTCGACCCGGCCGCTGTATCGGGGCCGGATGCGAAAGCCGACTCGATAGAAGCAGGCGAGATCCTCCCCGACCCGCTCGAAGATCCCGTCGACCGCGTTGGAGCTGTCGAACGTCCGCCCCCCTGTCTGGTGGGCGAGCATGGTGAGGGCGCTGTCGGCCCACGAGTCGCGCGGATCGCTACCCCGGTAGATGGGCGGGAGGCCTGCCTTCACCGGATAGATCCGCACGTTGCGCTCGTTCGCCGCCCCGGCGAGGCCCTGCAGCTCGGTGTGAATATCGATGAGCGGGGTCGTGGTGTCGCCGTACTGCCTGCCGGGAACCAGCCGGATGGTATCGGCGAACAGGATGAGGTTCTTGGTCCCCTCCACCGCATCGAAGACGGTCATGACGTTGCGCAGGTTCGCCAGCGAATTTCTCGTCTTGGAGCGATCGATCTGCACGTAGGCGTTCGCCTGCATCCGCCGGACGGTGAAGTTCTTCTCCTGTTCGAGCTCATTCAGGCGCACCGACTCGAAGGCGCCCCACAGCTCGCTGGCGCGGAAATCGTCCCGCGCTGCTTCCAGATCCTGCCGCAGATGATCGCCGGCGGGAAGGAAGGTCCGGACGATCCGCAGGCCGCGCCCCCCGGTGATGATCATCACTTTGTCCCGCGCACCGAAGTCCCGCCCGGCCCACGCCAGCGCCGCCTTGAAGGCGGCGTGCCGGCCCGCCCGCTCGAGATGCTCCATGTCGAAATAGAGAATGAAACGGTGGCCCGCATCGGCGCCGGGGGAGGCGCGGTCGGTGGCGGTGCGGTTGGTCGTGGTGCGGTCGGCCGCGGCGCCGGCCGGGGTCGGAGGTGATGAACCGGCCGTGGCGTCGTGCCCCGGTTGTGCCCCCATCGCCGGCTCGGAACGACAGCGGTTCTCGAACAGATCGACCGGCATGACCCGATCTCCGACCCGGATCTCGATCTGCCGGACCGTCAGATCGCGGAGCGGCCGCCAGCCCCCGGCGTTCTCCTCGGCGACGATGTCGAGGGTGATGAAGCGGACCTCCTCGCGCTCGATGAACGGCACCGGGAGCGGTTCTTCCTTTGCCCGGACCGGCGCTGCCTGGGCCGCGGCCGGCGCCGCCTCTGCCGTGGCCGGCGCCGCCGCCGGTCCGGCAAGGCCGGTCAGGAGAAGCGCGGTCAGCAGGACGGGGGGCCGATGTCTCATCGCGACGCTCCCTGGAGGCGATTCTGCTAGTGGCGGCGTTCTGTCCCCAGTCTACACCCGACGGGGGACGCGGTCTCGCCTGCCCTGGAAATCAGCACCGGATGGGCCTCCCCGGCGAAATCGAGGGTTGACACAGGCCGCCCGTCAGCATATTTTTTGCAACTGGCCCGAAAAATAAACGTCGAGGAACAGCGAAGAGGCTTCCCGGAGGCACCCATGGAGTACTCGGTCAGCCCGGAGGGAGAGCGGTTTCCCCTGCCGGAGAAAGATGATTATAAGAAGGAGTTCCAGCGGCTGGAGAAGCTGGTCGCCGGGCAGCGCGAACAGGGGAAGGAGATCGTCGTCGTGGTCGGCGTTGGCTTCGTCGGCTGCGTCATGGCCGGAGTGGTCGCCGACAGCGTCGACAAGAAGACCGGTGAGCCGGGAAAATTCGTCATCGGCATGCAGCGTCCCAGCACCCGGTCGTACTGGAAGATCCCCTACCTGTCCCGCGGCCAGGCGCCGGTGAAGTCGGAGGATCCCGAGGTCGAGCAGCTCATCGAGCGGTGTGTCAAGGAGAAGAAAACCCTCGCGATCACCTACACTGAGGAAGCGCTCCGCCTCGCCGATGTGGTGGTGGTCGACGTGCAGTGCGACTTCCTGAAGGAGGATCTCGGCGATCTGACGACCGGCCACACCGACATGGCGGCGCTGGAGAAGAGCTTTCACACCATCGGCAGGCATGTCGAGCCGCACTGCCTGGTCCTGATCGAGACGACGGTCGCCCCGGGAACGACCGAGTACGTCGCCCTGCCGATCCTCAAGAAGGAGTTCGAGGCCCGCAACATCGACAAGACGCCCCTTCTGGCCCACAGCTACGAGCGGGTCATGCCGGGGCGTGATTACGTCCGATCGATCCGTGATTTCTGGCGGGTCTGCAGCGGGGTCAATCCGGAGAGCCGGGAGAAGGTGGTGAAGTTCCTCTCTGACGTGCTCAACGTGGAGAAATTCCCGCTGACCGTTCTCGACCGGCCGATCGAGAGCGAGACCTGCAAGATCGTCGAGAACTCCTACCGCGCGACGATACTCGCCTACCTCGACGAGTGGAGCCGCTTCGCCGAGCAGAACGGCATCGATCTGATCAAGGTGATCGAGGCGATCAAGGTCCGGCCGACCCACAGCAACATGATCTTCCCCGGCCCCGGCATCGGTGGCTACTGTCTTCCGAAGGACGGCGGGCTCGGCATCTGGTCCTACCGTCACCTGATGGGATTCCAGGACGACATCTTCAAGATCACCCCGATGGCGATCAACGTCAACGACACCCGCGCCCTGCACGTCGCCGATCTGGTGCGCGACGCCCTGCGCAACATGGCGCGGGTGGTCGCCGGCTCGCGCATCGTCGTGCTCGGCGCCGCCTACCGCGAGGACGTCGGCGACACCCGCTACTCTGGATCAGAGCTGATCGTCCGCAAGCTGGCCGAGATGGGGGGCGAAATCGCCGTTCACGATCCGTACGTCCTGCGCTGGTGGGAATTCGAGATGCAGGAGACCTACCCCAGCCCCGGCTATTCCTGGGGGCGCTTCTTCCGCAACCAGGAAGGGCTCAAGGACCTCAAGATCGAGCAGGATCTCGCCGCCGCCCTGAAGGGGGCCGACGCCATGATCCTCGCCGTGCGGCACAAGCCGTATCTCAACCTCTCTCCCTACGAGGTGGTGAAGATGGCCGACCGGCCGATCGCGGTCATCGACTGCTTCGGCATCCTTGACGACAGGACGATCCGCCGCTACTTCGAGCTGGGGTGCGAGGTGAAGGGGCTCGGCCGCGGCCACATTCAGAGGATCAAGGAGGAGGTCCGCTCACGCCCCGCGTCGCCGCCGGAGGTCAAGGGCTAAGGCTTCAGATCGCCAGTTGCGCCGCCACCTCCCGCGGCGCCTCCATGGCGCTCATATGGGCGACGCGCGGCAGGACCACAAGCCGCCCGTCGCAGGCGCCGTCCGCCATCTGGCGCGCCAGGTGCGGGGGGGTGAGCCGATCCCGATCGCCGACCACCACCACGATCGGGATCCGCAGACGGGGAAGGAGGGGTCGCCGGTCAGGCCGGTTGGCCAGCGCGTAGAGCGCCGCCGCCAGGCCGGCATCACCGGCCTGCTCGAACATTGCCATCAGGTGCTCGCGATGGCGGCGGAAATCGCGACCTTCGACGTTCAGCAGCGCGGGGATCAGGGTTTCCGCCAGGGCCGGCCACCCCCCCTGCTGCAACGAGGCGAGTCCGATGGCGCGACGTTCCCTCGCCGCCTCATCGTCGGCGCCCGCCTGAGTGCTGATGAGGGCGAGCCCGCGGAAGGTGTCGGGGTGCGCCTCCAGGAGAGCCAGCGCGGCGTAGCCGCCCATGGAGAGACCGGCGACGGCGGGACGTTCGAGATGTTCCCGCTCGATCACGACCGCGATGTCGTCGGCCCATCGATTGATCGAGGGGAGCTGCCAGCCGAGGGTGGAGCCGCCATGCCCGCGCAGGTCGGGCACGAGCAGCCCGACGTCGTGCGGCAGCCCCGCCGCGACCCGATCCCACATGCTCATGTCGCAGCCGAAGCCATGCAGCAGCACCCACGGATCGCGTCCGTGCCGGACACGGTAGGTGATGACCGCCCCATCGGAAGTGCTGTGCTTCAGGATCGACATCGGTCCATATGACCGGGCGGGGCGATACGAGACGCCCCGTGGCCCGATTCACCCATCATACTCGCGTCGCGGTGCGATGTCGAAACCATGTCCCGGGCTGGTCGGTTCCCCGGGCGAGGGGACGATCAGGCAGACTGGGCGAGGAACGGATCGGGATCGCCGCACTCCCCACAGGCGGCGCTGTTCACCAGAATGAGGGAGGAGCAGATCTGGCACGAGCGATAGGGAGACTGGCCGCACTTCGGGCACTTCGGGGCGCGCTTGGAAATCAAGGCCCGACACGACGGGCAGGTCATGATCAGGTTCTTGCGGGGCCGGCCGGTCGCCTCGCGGAGCGCCCGGGGCGGCGGGTGCTTCTCCGCTGATCTTACACGGACGGAGACCGGCTCCCTCGCCGGTTCGGGTGCCGGGGACGGCTCGACCGTGCGGGGCGCATCTGCTTCATTCGCCTCTTCCTCCGACCGGGAGCGCTCCGGCGACCGGGAAGGCCCGGGGGATGCGGATGATCCCGAGGGCTTTGACCGTACCTCACGACCCTTCTTGCGCTCAACGGAATCGCGGGGGGGCGCGACCTCTTCGACCTCGATCTCCTCGAGATCGCCATCGTCGCCCTCTTTCAGCGTCAGTTTCCGCTCCAGGGAGTCGCGGACAATCCCCGGGCCCGGGAGGTCGATGTCGTCGAGCGACAAGCCGCAGGGGCAGGTGGAGGCGCCGTCAGCCAGCGCGTAGCCGCAATGTGGACAATTTCTGTCAGTTGCTTCCATCTCGCGCGGCCCCCGCCGGAAAACTTCCGGCGCGAATATAGTGCCCGCCCGCCGCATTGTCGAAGCCTTGCGGCGATTTCGGTGCCCTTATCCGGCCACGGCTCCGGGTCGCACCGGGGGAGGATGATGGAAAACCAACCAACGGCGTGAGTTATCGCGGCCCTTCTAGCATTTCGCCCCGAGGGCCCGGATCCGCCGGCACGCCTCCTCCAGATCCGGCATCTTCTTGGCGTAGCAGAGACGGACCTGCATGCGGCCGTCACGCGGGTCGGCGTAAAACTCACTGCCGGGGATGACCGCGATGCCCCCCGTCTCCAGCATCATGCGCGCTGCTTCCTGATCGTCAGCGTAACCGAGGGCGGTAAAGTCGGCCAGCATGTAGTACGCCCCCTGCGGCACGAACGGCGTGAGGCCGGCGTCGCGACAGGCGGTGGCGATGAGGTCGCGCTTGCGGGCGTAGTCGGCCCGCATCTCGTCATAATAAGAAGATGGAAGGGCGAGCGCCGCCACGACGCCGTGCTGCAGTGGCGCCGGTGCGCAGACGTTGATCAGATCGTTGAGGATCGCCATCCTGGCGGCGAGATGGCGGCGCGCCACCGTGTACCCGATCCGCCAGCCGGTCATCGAATAGGTCTTGGAGAAGCCGCTGATGGTGATGGTGCGGTCCTCCATGCCGGGGAGCGATCCGGGGCTGACGTGCTCCCGCCCGTCGTAGAGGATGTATTCGTAGATCTCGTCGGTGACGCAGAGCACATCGTGCCGGCGGCAGAGATCGGCGATCCGCGTCAGCTCGTCGCGGGTGAACACCTTGCCGCACGGGTTGCCAGGGCTGTTGATGACCACCATCTTGGTGCGGTCGGAGAACGCCCCGTCGAGGGCCGCCGCGTCGCAGGCCCAGTCGGGCGGCGACAGGGGGACGAACTTCAGGATGGCGCCGCACGCCTTGAGGATATTGAGGTGGTAGCTGTAGAAGGGTGAAAAGAGGACCACCTCGTCACCCGGATCGACGAACGCGAGGCAGGCGGTGACGAACGATCCGGTCGAGCCGACGTTGACCACCACCTCGCCGTCCGGGTCGCACTCAATCCGGTTGTAGTCGCGCATCTTCACGGCGATGGCGTGACGCAGCTCGTCGATGCCGTCGAGACGCGTGTAGGTCGAGTGATCGGCGCGGATCGCGGCGATCGCCGCTTCCTTGATGGACGGCTCGATCGGCTGGTCGCAAATCCCCTGGCCGAGATTGATGCCGCCGGCGCGGGCGCACTCCAGCGACATGCGGCGGATGTCCGACTGCACCAGCCCCTCGATGCGGTCGGCAAACAGCTTCTTCATCGCCGCTCCCCGGTGTGAACACAGACGATGCCGCCGGTCATCGACAGCCAGGAGACGCCCTCGAATCCCGCCTCTTCCATCGCGGCGCCGAATTCCCGGGGGCCGGGGAACTCCGTCACTGATGTCGTCAGGTAGCGGTACGCCTGACGGCGGCGGGTCAAAAGGCCGCCGATGCGCGGCAGTACGTTGTAGAAGTAGTAGTTGTAGGCCTTCCAGAGCAGGCGGGAAGGGGGGGTGGAAAACTCGAGAATGCAGGCGCGCCCGCCGGGGCGCAGCACGCGACGCATCTCCCGCAGGCCGGCCCGGTAATCCGGGACGTTGCGAATCCCGAAGGCGATGACGATCCCGTCGAAGGCGGCGTCGGCAAACGGCAGCGCCTCGGCCGGCGCGTTGACCAGATCGACGCGGCCCCGCGAGCCGTCGGCGGGGCGGAGCAGCTTGTCGACCGCCAGGCGCAGCATGGTGCGGCTCAGATCGGCTCCGACGACGCGCGCTGCACGGCGCTGCCGGAACAGCTCGCGGGTCATGTCGCCGGTGCCGCAGGCGAGATCGAGAACCACGGCATCGGAGGAAAGGCCATGTAGCTGGCGAACGGCGACCCGTCGCCAGTGCAGATCGACGCCGAAGCTGATGATCCGGTTGGTGAGATCGTAGCGCGGGGCGATGGCGTCGAAGTTGTCGCGGATCTCAAGGTTGCGGGGCGTCAGCGTGGGCGGCGCCATCGGCGGCATCAGGCTCCTCCGCCACCCCCGCGCCGCCGCCGGCGCCGGCGGCGATGACCGGGGGGGTTCCCCTCTCCGCCACCCGGAGATCCTCGGGCGCCCGCGGATCCGCTCCCGGCTGCATCTTCCTTTCCGGCCGGCCCGTCGTCCGATGAGTCGGCCCCGTTTCTGCGGCCCGCCTCGTCGAGAACGTTGCGGGCGGCATCGGCGGCGAAATGATCCTTGAGCAAATAGGCACTGATCGTGAGCCGATCCTCCTCGCTCAGAATCCCCTCGGCCATCGCCTCGTACTCCGCCCGCTCCTCCGGCGTCAGCTCACCCGCCAGGCCCTTGAGCGTCTCCACGATCCGCCT
>CBDUYA010000066.1:0-11667 GCA_965371335.1 uncultured bacterium
ATCTTCACGACCGATCTCGAGGGACGGATCATCGAGTTCAGCCGCGGAGCAGAAGGTCTGCTCGGTTACCGCAAGGCCGAGATTCAGGTTCGTCCCTCCAGCCTGCTGTTTCGCGATCATCGCGTCGAGCCGGCACCCGGGGCCGACGGGGCGACCCGCCTCCGCACCCGGGAAGGCTCCGAAGTGGAAATCGAGCTCCGTTCGGCCGAGCTGAACGACGGCGCCGGCAAGGCCACCGGGCGTGTCTGGGTCGGGCATGATGTGACGGCTCTCAAGTCGGCGCACATGCAACTCGTGCAGGCCGAAAAGCTGTCGACCATCGGCGGAGTGATCTCCGGCGTGGCGCACGAGCTCAACAATCCGCTCTGCGCGGTCCTCGGCTTCTCGCAGCTCCTCCTTGCACGCAACACCTCCGGCCCGGTGGCCGGCGATCTGGAGAAGATTCACGAGGCGGCCCTGCGCTGCCAGAAGATCGTCAAGAACCTGCTCTCCTTCGCCCGCGGGCACGCTCCGGAACGCAAGTATCTCGGGGTCAACGGCATTATCGAGAAGACCCTCGACCTGAAGAAGTACCAATTGCACGTGAACAACATCGAGGTGGTGCGCAAGCTGGAGCGCGATCTGCCGCGCACCATGCTCGATTTCCACCAGATGCAGCAGGTCTTCCTCAATCTCATCAACAACGCCCAGCAGGCGATTGAAATGGTTCCCGGACGGCGGGGGCGCCTGCTGGTGCGCACGTCTCATCGCGGGGGAATGATCCGTGTCGAGGTCAGCGACAACGGAATTGGCATGGCACCCGAGGTCGTGCCGAGGGTGTTCGACCCGTTCTTCACCACCAAGCCCCAGGGCCAGGGGACCGGGCTCGGGCTGTCGGTCTCCTACGGCATCGTCAAGGAGCATGGGGGGGGGGTCGAGGCGCGCGGCCGGCCGGGAGAGGGCGCGACCTTCATCGTCGAGATTCCGATCGCCGGATCCCGCGAAGAGGGAAACGGCAGCGACACCGAGACGACACCGCGGGCGGTTCGGCGCCCGGAGCACGGACGGCGGATTCTCGTCGTCGATGACGAGCCGCTGGTCGTCGATCTCCTCATCTCGATCCTCGAGGGGATCGGCCATGCGGTCGACACTGCCCAGAACGGGCTGGAAGCGTACGGCAAAGTGCGGGCGCAGGCGTACGATCTCATCATCACCGACATCCGCATGCCGCAGATGAACGGCATGGACCTGTACCGCAAGCTGCTCGCCCGGCGGCCCGCGATGAAGTCGCGAGTCCTCTTCATCACAGGCGATCTGATCGACCGGGAGACGACCCGCTTCCTGAGCGAGACGGGGGTCCGTGCGCTCGCCAAGCCGCTGCAGATTCAGGATGTCACCCGGGCGGTCCAGGACATGCTGGGATCGCCCGACGCCAGCGCCGCTGCCTGAGGGCCCAGCGGCTCAACCCCGCCCTCCGATCAACCCCGAAACCGACTTCAGCGGCGCCATCATGTCGTCTTCGGACAGGGTCATGCCGATGCGGCCGGCCTCGAGGTGCCGCAGCAGCGGACCCTGGGCGGACAGTTCCCAGTCGCCGTAACCTGGAGCGCAGCGGCGCCCCGGGACGAGCCCCGACGCCTTCAGACGGCGGCCCAGAAGTGTTTCCATTGCGAGCCCGAGCTGAATGGCGGCGGCGCTGCCGTACGCGTCCGCCAGCAGGGTGCGGGTCATCTCTCCGGCCGCCGACAGCTCCTCGATCCAGGCATCGATCGCCGGCCCCAGCGTGGCGGCGAACAGCCAGGCCTCGCGGCTGCCCTCGAGGCAGCCGGCGAGCGAGCGGCTGAGGGTGGTCAGCACCTCGCCAATCGCCACCTCGCCGGCGGAGGTCCTGCCAACCCGGCAGCGGGCGCAGACGGCGCGAGGCGCCAGCAGAGCCCTCCCCTGCGCGGTGAGCTCATCGAGCAGCGCGGACGTACGGGCCGGCACCTGGCTGGCGCGGCGGTAGCCGAGCCGCAGCAGCACCATGGGGCGGGAAACCTCGATGGTGACGCTCTCCAGCCGCTGGGGCGCGTCGCCGGCTGGAGGGGGGCTTTCGGGCGGCGGCATGATCGGACCGGCCGCGCTAATCCGGCAGCCGCGGGAGGGTCTTCAGACCGAACGGCCGCGCTCCCCGCAGCACGACCCGATCGATCGCGCGGCACGTCTCCTCCGGCAGCCGAAACGGCTCGCGGCCGAGAAGCTCCTCCACCACCTCATAGGCACGCTCCCGATCCGGTTGTCGACCTCCCTCCGCGGGCGCCGAGGCCCGGTCGACGACGCGGCCCGGGATCAGCCCCTCTTCCCGGAACAGCTTCAGGGTCGTCGGATGGGAGAGGAAGTGTCCCGCTTCGATGGCATGCGGCAGGAAATCGATCGCCATCTTCTCGTGCCGGTGGCGGATGCCGTCCAGCATGCGGTACGCCATGCCGCACACCTCGTTATCGATCACCAGCTTCTCCAGACTCTGACAGGTGATGAAATCGAGAATGCCAGCCCCGGAGACGACGTTCACCCCGGCGAGGGCCGCCATGATGATGCCGATGCCGCTCTCGTAGCCGGCCTGCGCATCGATCACCTTGGCATCCGAGAGGCCCATGTAGGCGTGCACCGGAAGGCCGAAGCGCTTGCCAATCTGCGCGTAGGCGCAGTCGATCATCATGGTCTCGATCGCCGCGAACGGTGTCTGTCCGGCGCGCATGTCCATCAGGCAGGGGGCTCCGCCATAGATGACCGGCGCCCCGGGGCGAACCGCCTGCGCGAGGGCGATCCCGGCCAGGTTCTCCGCCGTGTGCACCACCAGGGTTCCCGACAGGGTGATCGGTCCGGTGGCACCGGTGAGGGGGACCGAGACGATTTCGGACGGCACCCGCCGGCGAGCACACTCGATGATGCTCTCGCTCGTCAGCTCGCTCCAGCGCAACGGCGAGGAAGGGCAGGCATCAAGCACCGCGAGCGGGCGCGCGGCGACTGCCTCCTCCGAGCCTCGCAGGATGGTCAGGATCTCGAACAGATAGGGAAACGATTCATGCCGGAACAGGCCGGTGATGACCGGCTTGTTGCAGGTCTGCACGGCGATCGACAGCCGGTAGAAGTCGGAGATCTCGTTCGGCACATCCGCGGGAACGAGGGCGGTGGCGCCCGCGCGCAGGTTGTCCAGGTGATGCACCAGGCGCGACAGGCGGGCGCAATCGGCCGAGGTCGGGGGCCTCACGTCCCCGTCCGCCTTGAGCATCTTGATAGCCGCCGATCCGGGATCGAAGATCACGTGATCGCCGCCGATTTCGATCGAGGTGTCCCCGGTGACGTTCCACAGAGTCACGCTCCCCGGCGTCGTGGCGACCGCCTTCTCGACGAAGCTGCGATCGAGCCAGACGCGCTGATTCTCCCGATCGATCCGCTGGCCGTGCTCGCCGAAAATCTCGAGCGCCCGGTCGTTTTCGAACATCACGCCGGTCTGCGCCAGAACATCGAACGCCTCGTCGATGATGCGATCGATCATCTCCGATGCAATCATTTGAAGCCGCGGGCGGAACGTCGGCAACAGGCTCATGCTGTCTCCTCCGGCCGTGCAGCGGCCGGCCGGCCGCTCCGCCGCCGTGGGTCGATGCGGCTGATGAATTCGGGATCGGTACCGCAGCAGCCGCCGATCACGTTGATTCCCAGTGAGAGAATCGTTGTGGCATCGGCGGCGAACTCTTCCGCCGACTGGTGGTACACAACCCCGCCGCCCTCCAGGACCGGCTGACCGCGGTTCGGCTCGATGATCACCGGGTGTGCGGTCGCGGCGCGAATCTCGCGGGCCAGCTCGATGAAAGCGGTGCTGCCCTGACTGCAGTTGCTGCCGACCACGTCGGCGCCATTGTCGGCCAGCGTCCGCATGCACTTCTCCACCGTCTCGCCCATCAGCGTGTAGAAGCCGCGGGGGTTGCGATCGAACGTCATGCTGACGACGACCGGCAGGGAGCACATCCGCCGCACGGCGGAGAGAGCGCCGAGGGCCTCCTCGAGTGAATACATCGTTTCGATCGAGATCAGGTCCACCCCGCCCTCAATCAGCCCCTGCGCCTGCGCCGCGAACGATTCCTCGAACTGCTCGCGGGTGAATTCACCCATCGGCTGCAGAAACTTCCCGGTCGGTCCAATGTTGCCGGCGACGAAACGCCCTGCGGGGCAGACCGCCCGCAGCGACTGCGCCGCTTTCAGATTGGCTTCGTGCACGCGCTTCTCGAGGCCGTTTTCGGAAAGCTTGATCGGTGTGCCGCCGAAGGTGTTGGTCTGCACCACGTCGGCGCCGGCGGCGTAATAGGCGGCGTAGATGCCCTCCACCGTGGCCGCCCGTTCCCAATTCCACGGCTCCGGGGGATCGCCGTCCTGCAGACCGGCCGCGAACAGCATCGTTCCCATCGCCCCGTCGTACAGGAGCACCTGCCGCTGCAGGGAGGTCAGAAAATCGGTCTTCATAGAAGCATTGGTTCCGGCGCACTCAGTTGAGGTCATGCTTGACCGGTCCCATCCTACCCATGCCCCCGGGAGGGGTCAATTCGGGGCGGTGCGGCGAGGGCAAAGGCGGCGCCGATGATCAGCGCCGCACCGATCCATTGCGGGCCCCGCAGCCGCTCGTCGAGGAACAGCGCCGCGAGCAGCAGCGCTCCCACCGGCTCGAAGGTGCTGAGGACGGACGTCACCTGAGGTCCGACACGCGCAATCCCGATCACTAAGAGAACGAACCCGATGATGGTCGCAAAGACGACCATGCCGAGAACCGCCGTCCAGGCGAGCGGGCTCGACGGCGCCGTGTAGTCTCCGGTGATCAGAACCACCGCATCGAACGCGAACGCTGCCCCGGCCGCTATCAGGGCGCCCGACAGGGCGGCCGGCACTCCGGCGCTCAGCCGGTGCAACCCCAGCAGGAAGACCGCGAACCAGAAACCGGTGGCGATGCCCAGTCCGGCCCCTGCACGGCTGATCGCATCGTCGATCGGGCCGGCGCAGAGCCACGTGCCGCCCAGCGCCAGGGCAATTGCAACGAGTCGTGAGGCATCCGGCCGGCGCCTTGTCCGGGCCCAGACGATGAGGGCCAGAAACGCCGGACAGGTATAGAGAAGGAGCACGGAAAGGCTGGCCGAGATGTGGCTGAGGGTCGTGAAGAAGAGCGCCGACTGGCCGGCGAATCCGAACACCCCCCAGAGAAACACTCCGGCGAGCCGGCGGCCGGGTAACTCGCGGACCGACCGCCGCAGCCGCGGCGACAGCGCGACGAAGCCTCCGAGCAGAACGGCGCCGATGGTGAAACGGGTCGAGAGCAGCGACAGGACAGGCAATCCCTCCCGGTAGGCGAACTTGCCGAAGATCCCGAGCGTCGAGTAGAAGAGGGCGGACGTGATGACGAAAATGAAACCAAGGGGGTCGAAGTGCCTCTCAGTGCCGCGCTGCATCTCTCCCCTTCCCTCCGCAGAAGCCCTCGTCCGCATTTCTCACCAGCCTGTGCGGCGACCGCGGGTCGCGGCCAGCGGATTATAGCGGCTGCCCGTTCCCGGCATGGTATGGTGCCTCTGATGAGCACCGAGGCCGGTGTCGGACTCTCACGACAGGCAGATTCGCGCCAGGCGGCGCGTGAAGCGGCCCGCCTCGCCCTCGAACAGGCCGGCACCGAGCGCGCCGACTGGGGCCTTCTCTTCGCCACCACGACGCCGCATCGGCCCCATTTCGCCGACCTGCTCACCACGGTGCAGGAGACCCTCGGGACCGAGAGGATCTCCGGTTGCAGCGCCTGCGGGGTCCTCACCGGCAGCGAGGAAGCGGAGGGCGAGGCGGCCGTGGCGGTTCTGGCGGTACGTTCCACGTCGATCACCGCCGAACCGCTGATCGGTCCCGAAGGAAACGACCGCGGCATCTCGGCGGCACGCGAGATCGGACGCCGGGTTGCCGGCCGGGGCGGCCTCCTTCTCCTGATGCCCGACCCCTTCTCTCTCAGACCGGATGCCATCGTGGAGGTCATCAGTCGCGCCGCCCCCGGAACTGCGGCAGTCGGGGCTGCCGCCTCGAGCGATCCGATGATGGATCGCACCTTTCAGTTTTTCGGCCGCAACGTCGCCACCCGCGCTCTCGCCGCACTCCATCTGTCGGGGCGGGTCCATACGTCGATCGGCATCACCCAGGGATGCCAACCGCTGGGAGCCCCCTGCCGCGTCACGCAGGGGAGCGGCAACCTGGTCCTTGAGCTGGACGGGCGCCCGGCGCTCGAAACGCTGCGCTCGCGGCTGCCACCGGCCCTGCGGGACAACGTGGAACAACTGAGCGGCCATCTGTTCGTCGGGGTCCCGCCCGAGGCCGGAGCGACCCGCATCGAACCGGGGGAATACCTGGTGCGTCACCTGCTCGGTTGCGATGCCGAACGGGGCGCCCTGGTCGTCGGCACCGAGGTGCGGGAGGGACAGCCTCTGCTGCTGGTCCTGAGGGAGGGTGATGCGGCGCGCGAAGATCTCAAGCAGATGCTCGATCGCCTCGCCGCCCGCGACGCGGCCAAGAACGCCTCGTTCGGATTCTATTTCAACTGCGCGGCCCGTGGCTCTTCGCTTTATGGCCTGCCCGGAATCGATACCGCCTACATCTCCCGGAGCTTTGGCGATCTGCCGATCGTCGGGTTCTTCGGCAACGCCGAGATCGCTCCACTGCGCGGCACCAACCATCTGTTCGCCTATACTGGCGTTCTCGCCCTGGTCACGGAGGACGTGTGACCGGCTCAACCATGGTGGTCGCGGCGCAGAAATGAAGAGGTCCGATCTCCGGGAGACGATCGTGGCGCATCTGCGCGCTGCCGGCGATCCGATCGCGAGCCGCGATCTCGCCTTCCGCTTTCTGCTCCTCCGACACGGCAATGAGTCGACCTGCCACCGGCTGCTCGCACCGCTCCTCGCCGGCCATCCAGCGCTCGAATACGCCCCCGGCCAGGGGTGGTCCTGCAGGCGGGGCGGTTCGGAGGCTCCCGCTGCCGCCACCCCGTCGACCTCTTCACAGCGGTCCCGGGACCACCACAGCCCCACCACGCCGCTGCAGGACTTCGTCGCGCTCGCCGCCGAAGGAGCCGGCCCGTCGGGCAGCGGAAGAATCCGTGCCGTCAGCCTGCTGCCGGTGGTCGCCGGCGAGGAATGCAGCCCGGAGCACATCCCCGCCTGGGCTGCGGAGGACCTCGTTCCGCCGCCGCAGACGGCCCCCCTGCCCGGCGGCGGGAGGCGCACCGGACCGGCGTCGGTCGAGGGACTGAATGCGGTCGAACTGCAGATCCTGGTGGAGACCATCGGCGACCTCCCGGTCGTCTGCCACCGTGTGGCCCGGGAGGCCGGTCCGCTGCTGCAGGCCTGCGCGGCGGCCGCTCTCCCCTTCCAGCCGATCACCATTTCGTTGGCCAAGCTGGGGCACGTGCTGCTTGGCCTGAAGGCTCGCCATGCACCGGCCGAACTCGCCGCCGCACTCGGCCTCGAGATGCGGGAGCCGGACGACTGCCGCGACCGGGTGCAGTTGATGACCCAATGTTTTCTTGCCCTGTTGCCGATGCTCGAAGAGATCGGCATCACGACGTTCGAAGAGCTGCAGACGTTCCAGAATCAACCGGTCGCGCCGCTTGATTTCTCGCCTTACTCCTTCACCGCGGACGACCTGAAGGCCGTTCCTGCACGACCCGGCGTCTACCGCTTTTTCGACCGGAGGGGCGAGACTCTTTATATCGGCAAGGCGAAGAACCTGCGCTCGCGGTTGTCGTCGTACTTCGTCCCCTCAGCCCGCGGCACCGATCGCGGACGCACCTTTCTCGACCGGGTCCACTCGTTCATATTCGAGATCGTTGCCTCCGAGTTGGAGGCGCTGCTGAACGAGGCGGCTCTTCTGTCGGCACTCCGGCCTCCTCTCAACCGCCAGTTCGATGTCCACCAGCGGCCGGCGCCTTACGGTCCCCGGCTGAATCTCGCCGTCGTCCTGCCGGAGGGCGCCGCCACCGAAGGGGCCCCGCCGGCGGCCTGTACCGTGCATCTGATGCACCAGGGACGTTATCGGCGGGAGATACGCGGCGTCCTCCCCCGGCGCGATGGAGCCGGCGATCCCGGAAAACAATGGAACCTGCTGGACGATGCGGTCCGGGCAATCTATTTTCACTCCCGGGGAAATGACGACCCGGCCGGTGAAGCGGGCGCCGGCGAGGTCGATTGGCTGCTTGTGGCCTCCTATCTGGCGCGGTACAGGGACGAGGTGAACGTGCTCGACGTCGATGAATGTGACTCGCCCGAAACGGCTCTCGCCCGCCTGGGGGTTCTGGCCGAGGCCACCGTCGGCGGCGAGCGCGTGGTGGCCCGCTGACCCCGATGTCTCTCCTCTTCGCGCTGCTCACCGGCTATTTCATCGGTTCGATCCCGTTCGCCGTCCTGATCGCACGACAGTCCGGCGGATTCGATACGAGGCACGAGGGGACGCGCAATCCGGGGGCGACCAACGTCTTCAAGAACGTCGGCCGCCTGTCGGGCGCCGTCGTCGGACTGCTCGACTACTTCAAGGCCCTGCTCCCGGCGATCGCGGCGCAGCAGTGGCTGCATCTCGGGTATGTCGAGGCGACTGCCGTGGCGGCCGGAGCCGTTCTCGGGCACAATTTTTCGATCTTCCTGAAGTTCCGCGGCGGTAAGGGGGGGGCTGCGACCCTGGGCGTCTTCTCCTGGCTCGATTTCCCCGCCCTGCTCGCTGTCGGCTTCCTGTGGGCGGTGGCGCTGCCGCTCCTTCGCGGGCGCCGGTTCGTGGCGGGACCGGCGGCCCTCAGCCTGTTTCCAGTCCTGGTGGCGCTGCACGGCCAGCTCACCGCCCCACCTCTGCGGGCCTGGGTTCCACCGAGGCCGGGCCTGGCGATCGCCACCAGCGGCGCGCTCGTGGTCCTTCTGTGGATCCGCATCGTGCCCGGCCTGCTGGCCGCCAGGAAAGGGGTCTCCGGATGATCCTGCCGAAGCGCAAGCTGTTTCGCATGGTCGGCCTGCTGTTCCCCCTGCTCTACCTGACGAGCGGCCGGTTTCTCACCGCCCCCCTGGACCGCATCCCGGTCCTCGCGATCCTGGTCCTGTTCATCGGCACGATGGTCTTTCTCGAATCATGGCGGTTCCGTAATCCGCGCGTGAACCGATGGATGTTCGAACACTTCAAGGGGTTTACCAAGGACAAGGAGCGCGAGAAGATTTCCAGCACGACGCTGTTTCTGCTTTCCGCCGCGCTCACCATCATCCTCTTCCCACGCGGGGTGGCGGTTGCGGCGCTTCTCTTTCTGACGGTTGGTGACCCGATCGCCGAGATCATCGGCGTTCGCTATGGCAGGGTGCGCATCGTGCGCGGCAAGACGCTGGAGGGAACCGTCGCGGGCGCGCTCGCCTGCTTCATCGCCGGAGCGCCGCTCCTTCTCGCCCGTGATCTCGGCATCGATCTGACGCTGCTCTCAATCGGGGCGGCCGCGGCCGCGCTGACCGAACTGCTGCCGGTCCCCGTGGACGACAATTTCACCATACCGATCGGATCGGGGCTCGCGATGTGGGCCTTTTTCGTTCCCCCCGTCTGAAACCACGGTGGCGCGCACCTTGTTGCACCGAGAGCCAGATCTCCCGGCAACGACAGGGGTTGCAGGACCCAGTCGCCTCACGCGCCATCGTCTCATCGCAAGTCATTGATAACCAGGCAGATAATTATCAGGGCGCAACAAGCTGCACGCCACCGTGGATGGTGTACACGGGACTGTCCGGTGAGAGCCCCGGGAAGTCGAGCGGCCGGATCGACGCGCCGGGGTTGAGCTGACGGATCAGTGCCAGGGCGGAATCACTGCGACGCACCAGCGCGACGTGAGCCGGCGATCCTTTCAGAGCCAGGCGATCGAGATTGTCACGCAGCACCACGGCGGGAGGCGCGTCGCGCATCTCGAACATGTAGGGATGGGCTTCCGCCGGATGGCCGTACGCCGACCAGCCACTCCCGTTGGCGACCAGGATGCGCTCCACTCCGGGCGGCGCCGAGAGCAATGCCCGTGCAGCAGCCCGGTAGGCACCGTCGTGCTCAGCCAGCACGCGCGGCTCGTTCCCCCACACGACGAAATAGCGGTACCCGGTCCAGATCCCGAGCAGCGCGAACAGAGTGAGAACGGCGGCGGCGGCGACCTTCGCCAGACCCCGGCGGGCGAGGATCCGCTCAAGCGTCACCAGGCCGATGCCGCAGATCAGCATCAGCGGCGGCAGCACCGCGGAGGTTCTGAGTCCGTGCGGGACACCCTCCACCGACAACACGTTCGGCACCAGCATCACCGCCAGCCAGCTCAGCAGGAGGGCGCCCGCCGGCGCCGCCCATGACCGCAAGCAGATCAGCAATCCCAGAACCATGAAGACCCCGGTGATCGGATCGAGCATCGGCGCATCGGCCATGTTGTGGCGCCAGTTGCCGTCTCCGTTCAGGTGGAACATGAACAGTGTGGCAAACACGTTGCGCTGCAGAAATCCGAATGCTGCGGCCGCCGGCACACCGGGGCTGAAGACGGAGACCATACGATGGGGGTAGAAGAAGTGCTCCGGATGATCGACGTAGTCGATGATCATCGGCAGGGCGATCAGCAGCGCACAGCCGACGAACAGAGCGATGCCCGGGGCGGCACGACGCCAGGCCCCCCGGTCTTTGCCCAGTTCCGCCCACAGGTAGATCGGCAGCAGCAGGGGCGCCAGCCGCACAGTCGGATAAACGTGCACGCCGAGACCGAGCAATGCTCCTCCCAGCGCCGTGCGAAAGTAGACGTGCCTCCGCATCCCTTCACTCCGCACTCCCTCGACGAGCAGGGAGAACGACAGCACCATCAGAAGCGGCAGCAGGATCGCCCGGAAGCCGCTGCGGCTCAGCGTGACGTGCCAGAACGAGACCGCCAGCAGCGCCGCCGCGTAGAGCCCGGCCCGTTCGAGCCCGAGCGTCCTGCCGAGCCGGTAGACCCCCCAGGAAGTGAGGATCCCGAAGAGTGCGCCGGGGAGCCGGAGTGACCAATCGCTGGCGCCGAACACCAGGAAAAACAGCCCCATGATGTTGGAATAAAGACCTTCATCGTAGGTGTAGTGGATCTGTGGTTCACCCGCGGCGGCCCGCAGTGCGTCGAGTGCAGTGAGCGCGACGTCGCGATAGTGTGCAGGAGGGAGACCGCCCAGATCATGAAGGCGGAGAAACGCTGCTGCCGCGAGGATCACGAGGAGGAGCCACCCGGTCCGCCCGGCTGAGGGCTCGCTCTGCTCATGCATCATCGCCACCTCGTTCCGGCCGGCGAGGCTCGCCTGATGGCGGACGAGCAGCCCGGCCGGTGCGATGATCATTATAGTGCCCGGGGCAGCGGCTTCCCCGATGGCCGGATGACACCTACACCCGGGGAGGCAGGGTGGTTGCCTTCACCGGCGTCGGTCCTATATTTAATCTGCGCCGTCGTGAATGGTGCGGGAGCACTCTTTATGCCGCCTGCCTCCAGAATCCTGCTGGTTGACGACGAAGAGAGCGTCCTCGAGCTGGTGCGCGACACCCTCGAAGGATGCGGTTACACAATTGAGACGGCCACCAACAGCAGCGAGGCGCTGGCCCTGGTGAAGACCGGTTCGTTCAGCATGGTCATCCTCG
>CBDUYA010000067.1:0-11619 GCA_965371335.1 uncultured bacterium
GTTCTCGATCTTGGAGAGCGCAACCCGGTCGTCCTCGCCAAGAACCTCCTTCAGGTCGACGAGAAACTGCCCGGTTCCGTAGGGGCTCTCCACCTGTCCGTAG
Organism: uncultured bacterium; assembly: GCA_965371335.1. GTDB lineage: Bacteria > Acidobacteriota > Polarisedimenticolia > Gp22-AA2 > Gp22-AA2 > CBDUYA01. The sequence goes on from CBDUYA010000067.1 coordinate 104, forward strand.
CAGAAGAGGTTGACGTGCGGCAGCAGGCTGTCTTTGAGGAGGTTGATGCATTCTTCCGTATCGCCCTGGGACCAGTTGTCGCCGTCTGAGAAGTGGAGGCAGTAAATGTTCCACTCATCGGGTGGATAGTCGGTTTCGATGATCCGGTTGCACAGCTTGTAGGCGGCCGAAATGACCGTGCCACCCGATTCGCGCGTGTGGTAGAAGGTCTCCCGGTCCACCTCACGGGCTTCGGCGTCATGAATGACGTATCGGATCGCGACGCCCTTGTACTGATGGCGCAGCCAGGTGTCGATCCAGAACGACTCGATGCGCACGATTTCCTTCTGCTCTTCGCCCATCGACCCCGAGACGTCCATCATGTAGATGATGACGGCATTGGCCTGAGGCACGACGCTGCTCTTCCAGGAGCGATAGCGCTTGTCCTGCCGGATGGGGATCAGAACAGGGCAGTCGGGCCGGTAGGTGCCGGTCGCGATTGACCGTTTGAGAGTCTCCCTGTAGGTGCGCTTGAAGTGCCGCAGGCTCTCGGGGCCATAGTGCGAGATCCCGGTGTAGCGATCCTTGCGGGATATGATGTTCTTGCGGCCACGGGGCTGGATCGCCGGCAGCTCGAGCTCCTCGCCGAGCATTTCGGCGAGCTCGTCGAGCGACACGTCGACCTCCAGCAGATGCTGGCCCGGCGCGTTGCCGGCGCCCTCCTGACCGCCTTCCTGATCGCCCGGGCCGAGGACGGTGCCGACCTCCCCGTCCCCCTGGCCGACGCCGCCGGTCTGCTTCGGCCCGTAGACGAACTGGGGGATGCGGACCTCGGGAAGCGGGATCGAGATCAGGTCGCGGCCGCGCCGCCCGATCAGCTCACCGTTGCTGATGTACTTCTTCAGATCCCGCTTGATGCGTCCCCGGACGATCTGCCGGAAGCGGCTGTGATCCTGGTCGATGCGAAGGATCATCGGACCTCAAGTCATGAAAGAAACGCCCCTCCGGAGGCTACGGCAACGGCTGGCCGCAGGCTGGCAGGGGCGCCATGGATCCAGCTTCTCAGTCGCGCGCGTCGCCGCGCGCAAAGATGCTCGCCACGTAGTTCAACACGTCGGTGGCGCAGACGTCGCAGTAGTTGTAATCCTTCTTCAGCCGGCTCTTGACGACGTCGATCTTCTCCTGGGTATCCTTGTCGACCACCGAGGAGACCAGCGAGGTCAGCTTGATCGAGTCCTTCTGGTCCTCGAACAGTTTGAGTTCGAGAGCCTTGTGCAGCCTCTCGTTCATCTTGTAGTTGAAGGTCTTCCCTTCGATCGCGAGAGCGCCGATGTAGTTCATGATCTCGCGCCGGAAATCGTCCTTGCGGTTCTCGGGGATGTCGATCTTCTCCTCGATCGACCGCATCAGGCGCTCATCGGGCTCTTCGTCCTGCCCGGTGTACTTGTTGCGCACGCGTTCCTTCTGCGTGTAGGCCTTGACGTTGTCGATGAAATTGCTGCACAGGCGGCCGATTGCTTCCTCGTCGGCGGAAATCGCGCGCTGCACCTCGTTCTTGGCGATGTCCTCGTACTCCTGCTTGATCACGCCGAGAAGCTCGCGGTAACGCTTGCGTACCTCTTCCGATGTGATCAGCGAATGGTGCCGAAGTCCCGATTCCAGCTCGTTCAGCACCATGAACGGGTTGATGCAGCCCTCACCCTTATCCGACACCAGTGAATTGCTGATCTTGTCCTGGATGTAGCGGGGCGAGATGCCGTCCATTCCTTCCCGATCCGCTTCTTTGCGCAGCTCCTTGACGTTGTCCTCGGTGAAGCCGGGGAGGGTCTTTCCGTTGTAGAGGCGGAGCTTCTGGAGGAGCGTGAGGTCGGCCTTCTTCGGCTCCTCGAGGCGCGTGAGAATTCCCCACATCGACGCCATCTCGAGGGTATGGGGGGCGATGTGCTTGCCCGGAATGCGCGCCGGGTTGTAGTCCTTCTCGTAGATCTTGATTTCCTCGGAGAGCTTGGTGATGTAGGGGATGTCGATCTTCACCGTTCGATCGCGGAGCGCCTCCATGAATTCGTTGTGCTGGAGCTTGCGGTACTCCGGTTCATTGGTGTGCCCGATGATCACCTCGTCGATATCGGTCTGAGCGAACTTCTTCGGCTTGATCTTGTGCTCCTGGGAGGCGCCGAGCAGATCGTAGAGGAAGGCGACGTCGAGCTTCAGGACCTCGACGAACTCGATCAAACCGCGATTGGCGATGTTGAACTCGCCGTCAAAGTTGAAGGCCCGCGGATCCGAGTCCGAACCGTACTCGGCGATCTTGCGATAGTTAATGTCGCCGGTCAGCTCGGTGGAGTCCTGGTTCTTCTCGTCCTTCGGCTGGAACGTCCCGATCCCGATCCGGTCCTTCTCCGAGAGGATCAGCCTGCGCACCCGCACTTGCGAAACGATCTTGGTCCAGTCGCCACCGTACCGAAGATTGAGCTCCTTCTGGTTCTGGCGGCAGCAGGGGCAGAGGTCGCCATCGATGACCACCCGCTCGCTGGCGGCGCGGCCCTCGTTGAGCATCCGCAGCACTTCCGCCCTGAGATCGTGGGGAATCAGGTGCAGCGGATCCTCATGCATCGGGCAGGGGAGGATCTCGATGCTCTCATCGGAGCGCTTGCGGCCCGATTCCTTGTCGATGACCCACGAGAAGGTGTAGAGCGCCCCCTCGGGGGACTTGGAGTATTCCTCAAGGCCCTTCTTCAGCAGCCTGACGATGGTCGACTTCGAGGATCCGACCGGCCCGTGCAGCAGCAGGACGCGTTTTTCCGTCCCGTAGCGCTGCGCCGCCGACTTGAACACGTTGGCCAGCTTCATCAGCGGGACGTCGAGGCCGAACACGGCATCGACGCCGCCGCGTTCCTGGTCGTCGAAGAAGTTGTAATGGACGATTTTCTTCTTGTACTCGAAGTACTCCCGCGTCCCTCTCGCCATGATCATGTCGTAGACGCGTTGGAAGGCGGTGCGCGTTACCTTGGGGTTGTGGCGCACGATCTGCAGGTAATCCTCGAAACTTCCTTCCCAGTGCTGATCGCGAAATCCCCGGAGATCCTGGAGCTTGGCGACCATCTGGACGATTTCGGCCCCTGTCGGTCCAGTCGGCACTCCTCTCACCTCCTGATGTCCGGTTCGATTACCGCCGGAGGAAAATGACGTATCTTTCTGAAAGGCCACGCTTTCCTCGACGCTCAAAGCACCACCTTCCAATATAATCCCGAGTCAATGAATTGTCAAAACGGTCCTGACAATTATTGTCGCCGGTGCGCGGGGAGAGTGCAGCACGCGCCAGGTGGCCGATTCGTGCCTTCCGGCGCCAACGAGTGGGGGTGGCGTTTTGTTGACAGTTGGCACGCTTTCTCGCTAACATCCGCGCCGCGTTGAGAGGGGGACCGTGCACCTGCGTGCCCTGACCCGCGCCGCCCGGGACGAGATACGGATGATCCTCGAAGACCCCGCCCTCCAAGGCGGGCGGCTTGCCGGGGCGATCCGCGACCTTGGTGAGCGCCATGCCATTGAACCTTTCCGGGCCTGCCTCGGTGCGATCGCGTCGCTTGATCGTGCCGAGCCGGCCGCGCGGCGGCTCATACTTTCCATTGAGCAGCATCGCTCCGTCATGCAACGGGCGCTCGGCCGCGACCCCGGATTCGGGGTCGCGGCCATTGACTGTCTGCAGAGCGTCGAGGGGCTCATTCGCGATCCGCTGTCCCCTGCGGCTCGCACGGATGACTCGATCCGGCGCGTGCGGCAGGAAGGGCCGGTGATGGAATCGCTGCAGCGGGCGCTCGCTCTGGACGTTCGCCGGTGCAAACGGTTTGGCCGGCCTCTGACACTCGCCGTGCTGCGTCCCGATCGAACGTGCGTCGGGCGGTCCCGCATCCCGGCCGCAACCGTGGCGGCGCTGCATGGAGCGGTGCGCGATGTCGATCATACGGCGCGCATACTGCCGGAGGGGTTCGCCGTCACTCTGCCGTGCACGCCGGGTCGCGGGGGGGTGACCACCGCGGAGCGGCTCCGTGCGAGGCTGGCGAACTCCGTCGATGCTCCGTGGAGCGCCGGGGTTGCCTCCTGTCCGGAGCATCCGTGGGACGCCGTCCTGCTGGCGCGCCGGTCGCAGGAGGCGGTGGCGCGGGCGCGGAGCCTGGGCGGGGACCGGACGGAGTGGAGCCACCCCGAGCGCCGGTCAGTGCGCCGCCGGTCGGTTGGACGTGGCGGCCTGCGTGTGTCACTGCCGGGCCGGGCGTCGCAGCGCGAAGTCGCCATTCATGATCTGTCGATGCGGGGGGCTCTGGTACGGACGAACATCTGCCTCACGCGTGAGGAACGCGTGACCCTGTCGCTCAGCGGCACGTCGGCGAGGGCCCGCAAAGTGGCACTCGCGGCGCGCGTGGTGCGCACGGAGAGGGTGGATCACGGGCCGGGCGCCGACTGGTCGATCGGTCTGCAATTCCTGGATGACGAGCCGGTGCGCAGCCGTCTCGCCGGACTGATCGCCGACCTCCCTGCAGAGCGCCTTCCCGGGGGGCGCCGGAGATGATCACACCGGAGGAAGCGGCCCGGCACCGGGAAGCACTGGTCGCGGTCCTGCAGGAGGACGCCCACAACGAGGAGCGCCTCCTGCGCCGTCTCGATCAGCTCCGTACCCGGGAAGGAATCCGCGCGTATGCGGCCCTGCTGCTGATTCTTACCCGGCTGCCGTTCGAGGAAGAGGAGGCGCGTGCTCACTGGGAGGCGATCCTCAAGCATCGTGCCGTTCTGGTCACGGCGCTGCAGCGCGAAGTCGGGATCAGAGTGGCGGTGCTCGATTACTTCGTCACTGTGAACCGCCAGTTGACCGGACCGCGCATCATCGACCTGTCCCTGGAGGAGGGGCCCGAACCGTCGTCCCCGATCGATCGAACAACCGGCCTGTGGAATGAGCGCGCCTTTCTTGCCGCACTGCAGAAGGAGACCCGCCGTGCCAAGCGCTACGACCTCGGGCTGTGCGTACTGTACGTCGATCTCGACGACTTCCGGCAGATCAACGAGCGTCACGGCGAACTGGTGGGTAGCGTTCTGCTGCGTGAGGTTGGGATCCTCATCAAGAACAAGATTCGCGACATCGATATGGCGGCGCGGGTCGCCGACGAAGAATTCGGCGTCATTCTGCCCGGCAGCGATCGGATGGGGGCGTTCCTCGTCGCCGAGCGGATCCGGCAGGACGTCGGGAAGCATTTTCTGCGCCGCGATACGGATGGCCGGGCGATCGGCATGACCATCACCATCGGTGTCGCCAGGTACCCGGAGGATGCGACGATCGCCGACCGGCTCCTCGAGCGGGCCGAGCAGGCGATGCACCAGGCGAAGGCGCGCGGCGGAAACGCCGTTGGCATCTACTATCGCGAGCGACGCAATTTTATCCGCTTCGGCTCGGCTGGCGGCCCGGTTCAAATCCGCATCGCTCCGAACGCCAGCGAGGGGGAGCCTGAGACGCCCCCCTCCGCGCACCAGGCGCGCAACATCAGCCGGAGCGGCCTGCTGTTCGAAAGCCAACTGCCTTACGCGATCGGCGTTGGACTGACCGTCGTCTGCCATGATGAACGGGACGGCGCCCGGCTAACGCTCCCGGCCCGCGTGGTGCGTATAGAGGAGATCGAAGGAGACGCGCACCGCTACGAGGTCGGCGCCGTGTTTCTCCTGGAGTGGGAGCATCAGGAAGCCCAGGTCGCCGATTTCCTGCGCCGGGGCACGGTTGCGTCCGGGGCGTGAAAGGCGCCCATGCTGTGTCTCGGCATTGATGCGGCCACGGTCCGGGGAAGTATTGCCCTCGCCGACGGGAAGCGCACGGAATCCGAGGTGCGGCTGGAGGCGCGGGCCTGGCATGCCCGGGATCTGCTCGAGCGGATCGACGTCATGCTGGAGAGCGCTGGCCGGGCCTCCGCCGGCCTGGGCGGGATCGGGGTGGCGGTGGGGCCGGGGTCGTTCACCGGCGTGCGCATCGGCATGGCCACCGGAAAGGGGATGGCGTACGCTCTCGGCATCGGACTGGCCGGCCTCTCGACGCTGGAGGCGCTCGCCCTGGCGGCTCGTTTCGGTCGGGTGTCAATCGGCGGGCGTCTCTGCCCGGTCATTGATGCCGGTCGCGGCGAGGTCTACATCGCGGAGTTTGAATCCGGGGCGGACGGTCTGCGGCGGCTTAGCCCGGACCGCTTGCGGCCGCCGCACGCTCTCGAAGCCGATCTGCGCGGTGCGGTCACCCTGGTCGGCGATGGCGCCGGGCTGGTGATCGCCGCGCACGAGGCGATCCGACGCACGGCGACAGTCATCCGGCCCGATCCGCCTCTGGCGGGCGCCATCGCCAGGTGGGCCGCCGGCCGGATTCGGCCGGAGCGCGGCTATCAGGTTGGAACGCTAAAGCCGAATTACGTCAGACCCTCGGATGCGGAGGTGGCACGACGGCGTTACTGAAGCCGCGCGCAGGACGGCACGATACGGGCGCCCTGGTTATCGAACCGATGGCGCTGACCGATCTCTCGTGGGTTCTCGAGATCGAACGCGCCTCTTTTCCGACCCCGTGGAGCGAAACAGCGTTCCGCCACGAGCTGCAGGACAATCCGTATTCCGCGCTGTTTGTCATGAAGGGGGCCCGCGTGCCGGGGGTGGTCGCCTACGCCTGCGTCTGGATCGTCGATCAGGAACTGCGGATCAACAATATCGCCGTGAATCCATGCTGGCGCATGAAAGGGATCGGTACGAGGCTGCTCCGTTTCCTGCTCCAACATGCAGCGCGCCACGGCTGCCTGGAGGCGACCCTGGAGGTGCGGCCGAGCAACGAGCCTGCCATGCGGGTCTACGAGAAGGCCGGATTCCGCTCCGTCGGCCGCCGCAAGAACTATTACATGGATACCCGCGAGGATGCCGTCGTGATGTCGCTGGTGATTGGCGGGCGGGAGCGTGGCTAGGGGGTCGCCTGAGCGGGTCTTCCGCTGGTTCGCGCGGTCCCGGAAGATCCCGGGACGGCGGCTTGCACCGGGCCGGATCGGGTGGTAAAATTCAGGCAAATGGCGAGCCGTTACCCACAGGATCGGTTTCTCGGTAAGATCAAGAACCACAGGAGGTTGGCGTGATGGTGCATAACCACGACGAGGTCAAGCGTGCTGTTGCGGATGAGAATCCGGAGTATCGCAAGCTGATGGATCAGCACGCTGGCTTTGACTCCCGCCTGGAAGTGTTGCAGGGCAAAGCCGTCCTCGACGAGGTCGAGAGAATCGAAGCTGTCAATCTGAAGAAGCAGAAGTTGCAGGTGAAGGACCGCATGGAGCGGCTCCTGCAGGAACATATCGAGCGCGCGGCGGCTGCCGGCGCCCGACACTAGCCTGCCCGAGTATTCCGTTGGGTCGCGCGCCTGGCCCTTGCGGGTCGGCCGGGGGAGTCTCAAAGCGGTCGTCGTTCCCCAAGGGCGCCGACTCAATGCCCTTTCTTTGTGCATGGGGCCGTGCCATGCCGGTGGCTGTCGAAGCGTATCCATTTCTGGGTGTCCTCGCGGTGCTCGCGCTGATCCTGGCCCTTGCGCTGGGCCCGTGGATGGTCCTGCCCGTCGCGCTTCTCGCCTTTTTCGTTCTCTGGTTCTTCCGCGATCCGGAGCGCCCGATTCCGGCCGGTGAAGGGCTGGTCCTGTCTCCGGCCGATGGCCGGGTGACCGGAGTGGAGGACGAGGCCGGCAGAGCCCGCGTCGTCATCTTCCTGTCGGTGTTCAACTGCCACATCAATCGCTCGCCGGTCGCGGGGACGATCATCGACGCGCGCTATACGCCGGGCCGGTTCCGGCCGGCCTTCGATCGGCGTGCCGGCAGCGAGAACGAGCGCAATCAGCTCACCATCAGGGCCGCGGACGGGGAGTATGGCGTCACCCAGGTCGCCGGGCTTCTGGCGCGACGCATCGTCTGCCGCAAGCGGGTCGGGGATACATTGCTCCGCGGCGAACGCATTGGCATGATCCGGTTCGGCTCGCGCACCGACCTGCTGCTGCCGCCGGGCGTGCGGCCGCTCGTCGCCGTTGGGGATCGCGTGCGAGGCGGTCTGACCATCATGGCGCGTCGCGCAGCCGGGGGGGCCCGCCGCGAGATAGAGACTCCCGCCGCTGCGGATGGTCTGGGGGGCGCATGAAGGAACGGGCCCGGTTCCGACGTGGCGGCTACATTATTCCGAGCCTGTTTACGACCGGCAATCTGCTGTGCGGCTACATCGCCGTCGTTCGCAGCCTGGAGGGCGATTTCGAGTGGGCGGCGATCGCCGTCGCCATCGCCGCGATCCTCGACCGGCTCGACGGCTGGGTTGCCCGCCTCACCGGCACGACGAGCGATTTTGGGGTGCAGCTCGACTCGCTGGCGGACATCATTTCCTTCGGTATGGCGCCGGCCGTCCTGGTCTATACCTGGGCCCTGGCCGATCTCCAGAAACCGTGGTCGCTGGTGCCATTCCTTTACCTGGCGGCGGGGGCCACACGGCTGGCGCGCTTCAATGTCAGCTTGCCGTCGCAGGACAAGCGTTATTTCGTCGGGTTGCCGATCCCGGCGGCGGCGTGCGCTCTGGCCGCTTTCGTGTTCTACAGTCCCGCGCGGGTCGACGATCCGATCGCCGGTGGGCTGGTCGCGGTGATGGTCGCCACGGTGGCGGTCCTGATGGTCAGCAAGGTCCGCTATCGTTCCTTCAAGGAGATTGAGTTGAAGAGCCGCATCCGCTGGATCATGGTGAGCCTGATGGCGCTGGTCTACCTGCTGGTCGCCACCTCGCCGCGGCTCGTCCTGCTCGCGCTGAGCTTCTCCTACCTGCTGTCCGGACTCTTCCCCCGGCTGTCGCCGCTGGCCCGCCAGGAGCCGCACCCTGCCCGGGCCGAAGGTCGCCATGCCGGTCGATAGGCGCCCGGCGCGCCGGCGCCCGGCGCACCTGGCGGTCTTCGATGCCACTACGCTGGTCGCCGAGGGGGTGAAGGAGCAGTTGGTGGAACGATCGTTCCCGGTTGCTTCGATGCGGCTGTTCAGCACCCGGAGTGGAGACGGGGCAAGGCTGTCGGAATTCGACGGCGAGGCGATGCTGGTCGGCTCGCCCGATATCGATGCTCTCGGATCCCTCGACATCGCGTTCTTGTGCGGCAGCCGCAAGGAGGGGGCCCGCTACCTGGAGTGGGCCGGCCGGGGGGGCTTCGTGGCGATCGATCTGACCGCTGCCGCCAATCGCTCGGCCGATGTCCCGCTGGTCAATGCGGCGGTTAATCCGGAGGCGATTCCCGCCGACCCCGTTATGATCGCGACCCCGCACGCCATCAGCCTCTTCCTGTCCAGCCTGCTGGCCCCATTACGGGAGTGCGGGCTGCAGCAGGCCTCCATCGTGGCGTTTCAGCCGGCGTCGCAAAGCGGCGAACAGGGAATCGAGGAGCTCTGCCGGCAGACGACCGGGCTGTTGAACTTCCAGGAGGTGCCGCACCAGGTTTTTTCCCGCCAGCTGGCGTTCAACCTGATTCCGTCCTCCTTCGCGCCGCAGGAATCGGAGGCTCGCGGACCCCGCTCCGATGACGTCACGAGCGAGGTGTCACGCGTGCTGGGCGGGTCGCTTGCGGTGAGCGTCGAGGTGATCCAGGCCCCGATCTTTCATTGCCAGGCCGCCATGGCGCACGTGGTGCTGGAACGGGGACGGAAGCTGGAGGAGCTCCTCGAGGCCTGTCGCCGGAACGGCAATGTCGTGGTCGACGACGGCGGGACGGGCGCCACTCCTGTTGATCGGGCCGGTGTGGCCGGTGTGTTGCTGGCGGGCGTCCGCGCCGCCGAGACGGAATCGTCGTTCTGGGTGTGGGCTTTGTGCGATGATAAGCTGTCGGGCAACGGGGTCAACGCGGTGCGCATCGCGGAGACGGTTCTGGCCGGCCGCGCCCGGGGGAGAGCGACGATATGAGGAAGCGGTCGTTCGCCGGTGCCCGCATGGTCCTGCCGGTGGTGCTGCTGACGCTGGCGGGGGGAGTCCGGGCCCAGGAGTCGCTGCGCCGGCCGGAGGAGCATCTGGCCGCTCTTTATTCCCTGCGGGTGCAGCTCGAGATCGAGCAGAGGACGCTCGACGAATCGCTGCAGCGTCACAACGATCTGGCGCGGCTCAGGGAGGAGGCGCGGCTCCGCGTGGCGACCCTCTACAAGCCGCTGGATGCGGTCGTCGAAGGCCGCGAAGAGTCCACCCCGGAGGATGTTCTGGAACTCGAGCAGAAGGTCGAACGTGCCGAGCAGGGGCTCGAAACGCTGGTGCGCGAGGGTCGGCTCCTCCGTGCCCTGATCCGCTCGACACACCAGCGGATTGAGATCCTGCAGGACCGCATCTCCGAGTTGCGTCAGCGGCTCCCGGCCGACAACGAGTCGCTCACCGGGACGTGGGGCGTTTCCTATCTGCCGAGCGGGGATACCGGCGTGTTCACCCTCCGGCAGACCGGCACCCTTCTGGTGGGGGAGTACGTGCTGGAAGGGGGCTGGAAGGGGAGCCTGCAGGGCACCTTCGTCGACGGCACGGTCCTGCTGCATCGCATCGATTCGAAACTTGGCAGGTCGTCTGACCTGGAGGGCAACCTGTCTCCCGACGGTCACACCATCCGCGGGCGCTGGCAGAATTACATCCTTTCGGGCGGGACGGCGCCGAACGGCACCTGGGTGGCCCGTAAACGGCCGCAGGAAGAGTAAGAAGAGTCACCGGAAGACGATCTCCTTCATGGGCTACCCGCTGTTCATCGCCAAGCGCTACCTGCTGGCCCGGCGCAAGCAGGCCATCATCTACATCATCTCTCTCACCTCCGTGCTCGGGGTCATTGTCGGCGTGGCTTCCCTGGTGATCGTGCTGGCGTTGATGACCGGATTTCAGGAGAAGATCCGCTCCAAGATTCTGGGCGCCAACGCTCACCTGACGCTGCTTTCGGGATGGGCTGGCCGGCCGATCGACGACTGGGAGAAAGCGGTCGGCCGGGTCCGGGGGCTCGACCCGATCGTGGCGGCCGCCCCGGTGGTGTTCGAGAGGGGCATGGCGTTGAGCCAGTTCAACCGGGCGGGCGTCGCAGTGTTGATCAAGGGCATCGATATTGTCGCGGAGCGCATGGTGAGCGATGTCGCCGCCCAGGTGGACACCGATCTCGGCGTGCTCTCGTCTGCCGGCGAGGGGGGGCGGGATCGTGCCATTCTGGGGAAGGATCTGGCTCTCGGCCTGGGCGTGGCGCGGGGAGACATCATCCGCATCATCATCGCGCAGGCGAATGTCTCGCCGCTCCTCACCGTGCCGAAGAGCCGCGAATTCGAGGTGGTGGGCATCGCGGACGCCGGCTTCTACGACTACGACAGCACTCGTGTCTATCTCAGCCTGGAGGCGGCTCAGCGGTTCATCGGCCTGTCGCCATGGCAGGCGAGCGCCATCGAGGCGCGCATCGAGCGCAGCGACCGCATCGAGGAGGTGGCGCGCGAGGTCCAGGCGGAGCTGGGAGACGAGTTTTACGTCAACGATCTGGT